>JAGPFT010000136.1 GCA_018056405.1 Anaerolineae bacterium | reverse complement strand
CTGGTAACCCAGGCCGAACAAGACGAGAGCCAGGGCGATGATCACCGCGCTTTCCACGCTGAAAAACGCCTGGCTGAGCATGGCGCGCCAGGCGCGCCCGCGCATCTCTTCTTTCATTTTCGACATCGGCGCTCCTTGCCGGCGCAGAGGGTCAAAACCGTTTGCCAAGTCCAGCTGTTGCCTGTACCCCCCACCCCAAACCCCTCCCCCACAAGGAGGGAGGGGCATAGAGTCCGCGCCTTCTCCCTTCCCCCCCTCGTGGGGGAAGGGCCAGGGATGGGGGGCAAAACAAGCGCCAGGTCTTTCAGTCGGCCCCCTCATCTCCTGATACGCACGTCCCACGCAGCGGTTGCGGCGGCAGCAGTGACTACGCGCCCCCGCTCGCTCCGCCCAGGCCCAGTCGTTGGCGGCGCTCCTCAAGCTGAAGCTCGATCTCGGACATGCCGATGGCCTCGTCAATCTGCTCGCGCAGATCGGCGCTGGCCATCTCCATGCGCGCCTCCTCGCGATCCAGGCGGGCACGAATCTGCTCGCCCAAGCGCGCCACGTCCTCGTCGTCGACGCCGGCCAGCTCGTCGAGGCTCTTGAAGGCTTTGGTCGTCATTTCCTTGGCCTCGACCAACTCCAGCAGCGCCTTGAGGTGCTCGCGCTCCTGCTTGATCGTGGTCAGCTTGGCTTCCAGCTTGAGCTTGGCGTCGAGCATCCGCCGGTACTCTTTTTCCTGCACCTGCCACTGCTCGTAATATTCCTGGGCGAGCGTCTGCTTCTGGTTTAGCTCCGCCTGGGCCGCCGTCGCCAGGTCGGCCTTGCCGCGCATGAGCAGCGTGTCAATGTCGCGGTCGAGCTTCTCCGCCGCCGCCGCGAACTCCTCATACTTGCGCTTGAGCGTCTTGACCGTGCCGCCGACGGTGGCCGCCTGGTCGTCGAGCGCGTCCAGGTTGCGCTCGGCCTGGCGGATGTACTCGTCCATCACCTTGACCGAGTTCGCTTCCAGCGCCGAGTCCACCAGCGCGTGCACGTTGGCCGAGATGAGCGTGTTGATTTTCTGCAAGAGTGACGCCATCGTGTTGGAATACCTCCTGTGGGAATAGCCATCAGCCGCCAGCCATCAGCGCGTCCATTGGTTTGGGGTGGTAGGTTCTTGGTGATCGGTAAAGGTGATTCCGCTATGGGGCGTTTCACCACCACCCAATAACCAACAACCCAAATACCTCTTTTGTAGTTCTCCGTATCGTAGCACGCCCGCCGGAGCGCGTTCTGACGGCGGGCTGACAGTCAACTGACAGGTGCAGCGTCGTCGGCGGCTGCCCTGATCGGCAACTGGATGACGAACTCCGACCCCTCGCCAACCGTGCTGGTGAGCGTAATTTTACCGCTATGCAGCCGGGTCACAAGGTTCACAATAGCCAGGCCCGACCCCGCGCCCTGGTCTTCGTACTTGTGCCGCTCGATCTGGTAGAAGCTCTGGAAGATGTTCTCGTGCTCGTTGGGGGGAATGCCGCGCCCCTGGTCGCGCACCGCCAGGCAGACGCAATCGCCGTCACGGTAGGCGCGCACCGTCACCACGGACCCCGGCTTGTCGGAGAACTTGATGGCGTTGTCAACCAGGCATTCGACCGCCGCCGTCAGGTATTGGACATCTGCCTTGACCGGCGGCAGCTCCTCGTCCACCACAACGGAGATCGTCACCTGCTTCTCTTCGGCCATGTCTAGGTACTTGGCGGTGGCCGTGCCCAGCAGCGCTTCAAAACTGGCCAGCATCTCGCTGCGCCAACTGAAGGTCTGCGCCGCCTCGCCCGTCTCTAGCTCGACCAACAGAATGAAATTCTCCACCAGGCGGCGCAGGCGGTTGGCCCCGGCGTTGATCCCGCGCAGGAAGGCGCGCATGTCGTCCACACTGAGGGTGTCGGCGTCGCGGTGTACCATGTCGGCGTAGGCCACCACGTAGGTCAGCGGCGTGCGGAACTCGTGGTTGAGGATCATCAGGATATTCTGCTTGATCGTCGAGACCTCGTTCTGCCAGTGACGCTCGATCTGCTGGCGGCGCTCCAGCTTGGCCGAGACCGCCACGAGCAGGTCGTCAGCATCGAACGGCTTGGTGACGTAATCCTCGGCCCCCATGCGCTTGCCGCGCTTGACATCTTCATGCTCGCCTTTGGCGGTGAGGAAGATGAAGGGGATGTGCACCCAGTTTGGCTCGGCCCGCACCGCCCCGAAGAAATCATAGCCATCCATATGCGGCATCATGATGTCGGACACGATCAGGTCGGGCGCGCGCGGCTGGTCCTGGAGCACCTGCAAGCCCGCCTGACCATTGGACGCCGTCCACACCTCGTACCCGTTGATTTCGAGGATGTCGCGAATCCCTTCCATCAGGTGCAGATCATCCTCGACAACCAGAATCGTCGCCTTGTGCATAAACGGTCTCCTGCCCGCTCATCATGAGAGGCCGTTTGAGAAGCCTTATCCCTGCCTCTTCCCCCCATCCCCGGCCCTTCCCCCACGAGGGGGGAAGGGAGAGAAGCACGCACTTCAGGCCCCTCCCTCCTTGTGGGGGAGGAATTTGGGGGTGAGGAGAACAACTTCTCAAATGGTCTCTGAGTCTAGCACAGGCAGCCATAGACGAAAGGTGCTGCCCTGATCTTCCTGGCTCTCGACTTCCACCTTGCCGCCGTGCAGTTCGATAATGTCCCTGAGGATGGACAGCCCCAGGCCCGTTCCGGGTATCGTCGGGCTGACGTTGGAGGCACGGAAGAAACGGTCGAAGATCATCGTCACCTCGTCCGCAGGAATGCCAATGCCTGTATCGGCCACTTCAATGATAACCCAATCCTGGTTGTCGTGCGCCACTGCCAGGCGGCTGCACACGGTGATCTGCCCGCCTTCCGGCGTGTAACGGATGGCGTTGCCGATCAGGTTGCTCAGCGCTCGCTCGATCTGCTCGGCGTCACCGCTAATAGGCGGCAGCCCTTCCGCTGCGGGGTGGTAGGTGAGCGTCTTGCCATCGTTCTCAGCCCAGGCGCTGTTGTGCTCGACGACCAGGGCGACCAGCCGCTCCAGGTCAATGGGCGCGCGCACGGTGCGGCGCTGAGCGTGCTGCTCGTTTTGCAGGCGTGAGATTTGCAGCAGGTCGTCAATCAATCGTTCCAGGCGCAGCGCCTCGCGGCGCATCACGTCCAGATAGGCCGTGTGCCGGTCGGCAGGCCCCTTTTCCAACAGTTGCAGGTACAGCTTGAGGTTGGCCAGCGGCGTGCGCAACTCGTGCGACACGGTGGAAATGAAGCGGTCTTTGAGGCGGTCTAGCTCTTGCAGGCGCGAGATGTCGCGCAGGACGATCACCGAACCGATCAGCGCGTCGCCCTCCATCGCCCGCGCCGCCTTCGCCTGGAAGCTGGCACCGTTCAGTTCGATGATCTCAGTGGCGTCGCGTTCCGCGTCGTCCTGCAAGATCACGCGCCGCACCAGTTCGCTGACGTGCTCGTTCAGCCGGGCATCCTGGCCGTAGCGGTCGAACAGCGTGCGGGCGACGGGGTTGGTCATGACGACGCGCCCGGACAGGTCGAAGACGATCACCGCGTCGGCCACCGAGCGCAGGATCGCTTCGGTGTGCTCCTGCTGCTCGCGAATCTTGGCGGTGCGCTCGATCACCCGCGCTTCTAGCTCGATGGTATACTCGCGCACCTTCTCGTAGAGGCGCGCGTTGGACAGGGAGATGGCCAACTGCGCCGCCAACGGCTCCAGCACATCCAGGTCTTCCTGGCGAATGCTGTGGTAGCCGCGCCGCTCAACAACCAGCGCGCCGATCACCTCGTCGGCGACGATGAGCGGCACGGCAAGCGAGCAGCACTCAAACGCACCCTCCCCTGCCTCCCCCGCTTCCAGGAAACATTCCTGGTTTTGCAGCACCGGCTCCGACCGCTCAATGGCCTGGGCCGCTACCCACAGCGCCGACTGGTAACGTTCCGCGTCACCCTGAACAGGTACCACGACCCCGTTGAGAAATGTGGAGCGCACGACGAGATGGCCGTCTTCCATCGTCAGCAGGCTGATCGTCGTGTAGCCGAGAATCTCAAACAGCTTATGCGCCACGCCCTCGACCAGGGTGGTCTGGCTGAGGATGGCTGTCGAATAGCGGCCCACCTCGTTGACCAGCCGTAGATGATCCAGACGGCGACGCACTTCCTCGAACAGGTTGGCGTTCTCGATGGCCAGCGCCGCCTGCACGCCGAACATCCCCACCTGCTCGGCAAGCTCCTCGGCGAAGGCGTCGGGATTGACCGTATTGACCAGCAGCAGCGTGCCCACCGGCACATCAGCCTTGAGCAGCGGCACGGCCAGCACAGATTCCGCACCGGTCAGGGCGATGAAATCGTCGGGGAGGGCGGCGCTGTGCTGCACCTCGTTGACAGCGTGCGGACGCCAATCGCCCAGCACGCGCGCCGGCAGCAGCGCCGTATCGCTGCGCGCGATGCGGTGCCCCTTGAACTGCTCAGCGCCTCGTCCGAACGCCGCCGCGCCGACCAGGAAATCGCCGTCGGTCAGCCAGAGGTAGGCTCCCTGCACGTCGAAGATGCCCAGACTCTCTTCGCACAGCAAGTCCAGGACGCGCGCGCTGTCAAGCTGGGCGCTGATCGCCAGGCTGAGCCGGCCCAGGTCGGTGGAGAGCGCAGCGCGGCGCGTCGCGTCTTCGAACAGGGTCGCGTTCTCCAGCACCACGCCCAACTGCTGGCCAATGCTGGTCAGCAGGAGGCGCAGGTCGTCATCGAGCGGTGCGTCGGCGGGGTGGCAGACGGTGAGCAGCCCGTTCTCTGCCCCATGCGCCACCAGCGACACGCTGAGAAAGTCCCATCCCTCAGCCTCGCCGGCGCACACGTCTTGCGGCCCGGCTACTCGCCCCAGCCGCGCGGTGCCCGCGTCGGACAGCCCATAGGCGGCGCACAGGCGTAGCCCGTCCTGGCCGGGCACACGCTGGTACAGTGCCCCGGCGGGCAGGTCGAGCGCGCGCAGGAGTTCGATGAGCACGGTCTCCAGCAGGTTCTCACCGGTCAGTGCCTCGTTGCTGGCAGCAAGGATCGTGTTGAGCGCGCTCAAGGCGCGGTTCTGGCGCTGCGCTTCTTCGAGGAGGCGGAAGTTCTCAAGGGCTGCCGCGAACTGGTTGGCGTAGGTGCGCGCGATCTGCATCTGCTCTTCAGAGAAACTGCCGGGCGTGAAGCTATCCAGGGCGAGCAGGCCGATCACTGTATCGCGCACGACCAGCGGCACGCCGATCCAGCTTCGAATCTCCTTTGACGTGAAGCGTCCTGGCCGCCACAGGGGATCGGCGCGCGTGTCGGCGACGAGCACCGGGCGCTTGGTGTCCGCTGCGCGCAGCACCAGCGGGTAGTCGGTGGTCGGGATCGAATGGTTGAGGGGCAGCGGTTCGCCGGGCGGGTGAACGGCGCGGAAACGCCACTGATCCCCGGCCTCGAAGAGGCTCACATGAGCGCGGTCGAAGGTGATCGCCTCGGCCAGGTGCGCCAATCCTGCGCGCAGCGCGCCGTCCAGGTCGGCGCTGGTCACGACCTCGTAGGTGGCTTCCTGCAACCGCTCGGCCTGGACGCGCTGCTGGCGCGTGGCGGCCAGGGCCTTCTGGCGCGCGCCCGCTACGCGCACGGCCAGCAGCGTCACCGGCGGCACGTAGCCCAGCGCAGCGACCGTCACCAGCCACTCCCCGCCGGCCAGCGGCGAGAGGGCGGGGATGAGCAGGCTGACCAGCGCGACTAGCGTCAGCGGCACGGCATCACGCCACAGCGTCAGGCGATGGTCGTGCAGCGCCCAGCCAATCGTCAGCCCGTACAGGAGCAGGCTGCCCATAATCACCAACGCGCCGTAGGGCCGGGCGAACATCACATGGCTTAAGGCCCAGTGCACCCAGGCTGAGGAGGTCACAGGCGTGACAATGGGCAGGTCTTGGGCGGCACGCAGCCACAAGAACCCAGAGTCGAGCATCACCATGCCCAGCGTGACGAACACGACCACCCGCCGGTAATGCGCGCGCAGCCACGCTTCGAAGTACAGCCCCACCAGCGCCAGCGGTAGCAGCACCAAC
Organism: Anaerolineae bacterium; assembly: GCA_018056405.1. Lineage (GTDB taxonomy): Bacteria > Chloroflexota > Anaerolineae > Aggregatilineales > Aggregatilineaceae > UBA2029. Next base: position 1,297 of record JAGPFT010000136.1, on the reverse strand, counting down.
ACCGCCCAGCTCGAGATCACCACGATCAGGACGGCGACCACCTCTGCCAGCGCACGGTCAGTTGTGGTGCCCAGCACCAGGTAGCCGCTGGTGGACAGGGCCGCACTGCTGACGTAAAGCACCATGACGATGCTGCTGACCGTGCGCGGAAAGCGATACCCGATCATAGCCGCCAGAGCAGCGTAGAAACCGACCAACAGAATCAGCAGGTAGGCCATGCCCGTCTTCTGCGACTGCCTCTCGTTGGTAATTGGTGATTGGTTGTTGGCGATTGGTGGTTGGCAGGACTCTGGTCGCTACGCGTTTGCTCGCAACCTCACCCTGACTCTCTCTACTTCAGGAGCGGACCGCAACGTGAGAAGCATTGAGAGGGCGACCGCTCAACCTCACCCCCTGGCCTCGCTACGCTCGGCTCTTCCCCCTCTCCGTTGACGGAGAGGAGGCGGCGAGGCGCGCCAGCGCCGAGCGGGGGTGAGGTCAGGCAATGCGCCGACAGTCCGAACACACGCCCCCAGCAACCAACCACCAACAACCAGCCACCAAAACGCCTGCCGAGTCACGGCTCGGATTGCTCGCCGCCCTGCGTCAGCCGGTAGCCGCGCCCGCGCACGGTGAGCAAATGCTGCGGCTGGGCCGGGTCTGGCTCCAGCTTACTGCGCAGGCGGCTGATCAGCTTTTCGATGCGCGCGTCGTCCACATCACCCAGATATTCCTGGCCCCACACTGCCTCGACGATCTGGTACTTGTCGCAAATCTTGTCCATCCGGCCATAGAGCAACAGCAACAGCCGGTATTCCAGGTCGGTGAGCGACTCAATCAGCCTGCCGGAAACCCACACCGCCCCCGCATCAATATCCACCCACACGCCGGACGGGACTTCGCGCTGAGCTAACCCCTGGCGGCGGGCGTAGTGGGCGAAAAGCGCCGAGAACAGGCGCAGCCCGCGCTCATCGCTGACCAGCAGCCCGCGCGCCAGCAGGTCCTCCTGCTGTGCGGGCGTCAGCGCCGCCGGCCCCTGGGCAGCGGCCCGGCTGGCCGCCGCGCGCTCTGCCGGCAGAAGCTGTTTCCACAGCTTGCCTAGCTCGCTGCGCACCAGGCGGTGATTCTGCAGCACGTCCCCGGCCATGCTCAACGCCTGCTGCGTGTAGGCCGACGGAGCGCCGGACTCGATGCTGAGCACCACATGGGCCACCGACTGGATCAGCCCAGGATGCCCGCCCGCCTGGGCCAGGATGAAGTCGCTTTCCGGCGGGTCGAGCGTCTCGTTGTTCTGGGTGAAGACCTCGGCAGCCAGCTC
>JAGPFT010000135.1 GCA_018056405.1 Anaerolineae bacterium | reverse complement strand
GGCTGATAGTCTGGGGCAGGTCTTCGCTTTACCTCACCCCCGCTCGGCGCTGGCGCGCCTCGCTTCCCCCTCTCCGTTGACGGAGAGGGGGAAAGGCCGAGCACAGCGAGGCCAGGGGGTGAGGTAAAGCGGACGCCCTCTCAATGTTTCTCACGGTGCTGTCCGCCCCTGACCCCACAAGGAGGGAGGGGCTTAGAGACCGTTTGAGAAGCCTTTCTAATCCCTATCCCCCCCGGCCCCCTTTCTCCGCTTGCGGAGAAAGGGGGAGCAAGCTCAAGTCCCTCCCTGCTGGCGGGGAGGGATTTAGGGTGGGGTTGTCCTTCTTCTCAAATGGCCTCTGATCGCTGATCCCTCGCTCAAAACACGCGCTTGCTGCCCCAGCGCGCGACGCGCTTGAGCAGGTCTAGCTCTTCCTCTTCGCTGTGCGTGCCCACCCACAGAAAGATGCCCTCCGGCTCGACGGCGGCCATGAAGTCGTCTAGCTCGTCCTGATGGAGGTCTACGATGACCGGCGCGCGGGCCTGAATCTCCTTGATGAACGGCACCCACTGCAGGATCGGCTGATCGTCGCCGACGCCCTGCACCCACTGAATGGCGTGCACGCCGGGCACGCTGAGGATCATGTCCAGGTGCCGGGCGACGCCCTTGCCATCCACGTGGAAGACGTTATGGGTCGTCGTCTGCACTTCGCGCTGCAATACCGGCAGGCAGAACTGCTCGAACAGGCGGGGCGAGATCAGCGAGGAGAAGTCACAGCTAGGGATGTGCATTCGCCCGAACGAAGGAATGCCCATCCAGCTTCCTGAGGGCAGCCCGGCAGCCTTGAGCATGGCGTCAAAATGATCATAGATGCGCTCGAAGTCGTCAATGGCGATGTGGATCAGTTGGCGCGCCTCGTCGGGACTTTCGATCAGGTCTACGCAGAACTGCTGTGGGTCGCGCCAGGCGGCGGCGCAGTCCACGCCGGGGTGCAGATCGGTGTAGCCGACCAGCGCCTTGCCGCGCAGCCGCTCGATGGCGCAGCGCGTGATCTCGTCGAGCTTGGTGAAGTACTCGTTGCTCATATCGAGCTTCAGGCGGGCCATGTCGTCCCAGGTGCGCACGAAGGGCACCGACCACGAGGTGACTTCGCCGTATTCGAGCGTCGCGCCGTAGAACGCTGCGTAGACTTCCGGCCCCAGGTTCGGCCAGAAGATGGGGAACGTCTCGCCGTGGAAGCGCTGCCCTTCGATGGACTTGAGGAACGTCTCGACCTGAAACTCGGCATCGAACCAGCGGTCTTTGAGGTTGTCAGACGGGTAAGCCTGGTTGGCCTGCTCGACGAACGCATTGTGGGCCACGAAGCGGATCGGCGGGCGGTCAATCACTGCCCCCTCAAACCAGGCGTAGACCCGCTTCAGAGCCGTTTCAAAGTCAGCCATTCCTTCCAGTTCAACCGTCCACCAGCCTTGCTGTATCGCCGTCATTATACGTCCTGTCGGTCATGACGCGCTCCTAACCAGCGGGTAGCCCCACCGGGTTCCCGCTGGCAGATGCGCACTGCCCGGTTAGCTGATGCGCTTGCGCAGGATGGTGTGCATGGCCACCGATACGGTGATGATCAAGCCGTAGATCAGCTTGGTCCAATAACCGGTCAGGCCGATGGCGATGATGCCGGGTTGGATGGCGCCGATGATGAAGCAGCCGACGAACGTGCCCAGGATGGTGCCCGTGCCGCCGAAGACCGACGTGCCGCCCAGGAAGACGGCGGCCAGCGTGTTCATCAGGTAGCCTTCGCCCAGGTTCGGCCAGAAGTACCACACATCTACGCTCTGGACGACCCCCCCAAAGGCGGCGGCCAGCCCCACCAGCGCGAAAAGCAGCATCCGCGTGCGGCCCACGTTAACGCCCATCAGCCGGGCGCTGTTCTCGTTGTCGCCGATCAGGTAGACGTGCGCGCCGAATTTGTGACGGTTGAGCAGCATCCAGACGGAGATGCCGATCAGCGACATCCAGATCACCTGGGCGGGGAAGTAACCGTTAATCTTGCCGACCAGCATGTTGCGCAGCACCGTGTTCTTGGTCAGCACCAGGGACTCGCCCTGCCCGCCGCGAATCACCTCGACGACGCCGCGCCAGAAGAACTGCGTGCCAATGGTGGCGATGAGCGCCGGGATGCCCACCTTGACGATGATGATGCCGTTGAGCAGACCCACCAGAAAGCCGACCGCCAGGCAGCCGGCGAAGGCCACGCCCAGGCTGCCGGTCCAGTCGTACACCTGCCAGAAGGCGACCATGCCTACAGCCATGATCGAAATGAACGACAGGTCAATGTCGCCGGCAATGATGACCATCGTCAGGGGCAATGCGACGACGCCCCAGTAGGGCACGGAGGTCATCAGGGCGCGATAAATGTCGCCTTTGAGAAAGGTGTCGGGCGCGCCGGCAATGAACAAGAGCCACAGCCCAAGCAGGACGCCGATAATGCCATATTGCAGCCCATTCTTGCGAATGTGCTGGGTCACACGCGCCGCCGACAGACGGCTCTGGCTGGGAGTTTCTATGCCTGCGGTCATGCAGAACCCTTCCTTAAACAGTGCCTAGAGGATGCGTTGGCCAGCGGCTCAGTCCAGGCTGCCTGTCTGCGCCACCCGGTACATCTTTTCCATCAGGTCGTCCAGCGTGATGTCTTGGGTCAGGAATTCCCCGGCCACGCGCCCGCGATCCAGCACCACCACGCGGTCGGCTACTGAGTACACGTGGAAGACATTGTGATCAATGAAAATGGCCGATTTGCCGGCGCTCTTGATGCTGCGCACGAAATCGAGCAGCTTGCGCGTTTCCTGCAGCGAGAGGCCCATCGTCGGCTCGTCGAGGATGACCAGCTCGGCATGGAAATAGAGCGCCCGCGTGATGGCGACGCCCTGCTTCTCACCGCCGGAGAAGGACTTGATCACCGCGTCGGGGTTCACCGCCGAGGAGGTGTACTCCATCGCTTCGACCATCAGGCGGTGCGTCTCGCGCTTCATGGTGCCAATATCCAGAAAGCCCAGGCGGTTGGAAAGCTCGCGGCCCAGGAAGATATTGCGCCACAGCGTTTGCAGGTCGGCCAGCGCCCGTTCCTGGTAGACGGTCTCCACGCCCAGCGAGCGAGCTTTGGGCACGGTGAGGTTTTCCACCTTTTGGCCGTGAAAGTAGATTTCCCCCTTGTCGGGTCGGTGATAGCCGGTGATGATCTTGATCAGCGTGGACTTGCCCGCGCCGTTGTCGCCCAGCAAGCCGACGATCTCGTTCTCACAGACGCGGAAATCTACATCAATCAGCGACTGCACCTCGCCAAACGACTTGCAGATGCCACGCATTTCGAGGATGTTGCCCATTGAGCAGTCCTTTTCAAGCTGGAGGAGCAAGCGACGCGGGAGTGTGGAACGCGCTCATAGCCAGGGGTGGACTAACAGACTATGGGCGCTGCGGACACCTCAGGCGAGGTCGCTTGCTCCTCAGGGATGCCAGGCTGTTGGGAGCGCGTGGCACACGCGCCCCCAGGTCAGCCACCAAATCAGACGCTAGCGGATGACTGCTTCTACCAGCGGAGCCAGCATTTCGATGTTGTCGGCGCTGGCGAAGCCGCCGCCCGTGTCAATGTGCAGGCCGGAGAAGGCGAACTTCTCGGTCAGGCAGATTTGCAGGATGGGCAGATAGCCCTGCAGCCACTGCTGCTGGTCAATGACCAGGTCAGTGTAGCCGCTGCGGATGGCCTCAACGGTGGCTGGCGACAGATCGAAGCCCGCGCCGTAGATGTCATCCGGCCCCTTGCCCGCCGCTTCCAGGTACGATTGCAGCGTCGCCGTCAGGCCACCATGATCGGTGACCACGACCTTGACATCGGAATTGGACGAGACGTAGGCCACGAAGGTGGGGATGCCCGCGGGCGGATCGGCATTGGTGGCCGTGTCGATCTCGATGTAGTCCACCGTCAGGCCGGCTTCTTCGAAGGCATCAATGACGCCCTGGGTGCGCAGGCCGCGCGTGGGCTGCGAGAGCAGGCCCCAGACCATCGCCCGGTCGCCCTCCCCCAACCCGGCGCGACGGATGATCTCGTTGCCCAGGTTGTAGCCGGTGGCGTACAGTTCCTGGCCGACATAGCCGAAGCCCACACCGGCGTACTTGGCCTCGATGCGCGGCAGGGTGGTGTTCTGGCTGGTGACAATGATGCCCTTGGCGATGGCCTCGTCCACCAGCGGCTCGAAGGCATCTTCACCGGGGTGACCCATGATGGCGATGCCGTCCGGGTTCATGGCCATGGCCTCAGCGAACTGCTGGATCATCTTCTGCGGATCCCAGTCCGACCAGACGTAATCCACATTAGCGCCCAGGTCACTGGCTGCCTGGACCGCGCCGTTGTAGACGTTCACGGCGAAGACGCCGCCCGCCGGCCCGCCGGGGAAGAAGACGATCTTGACACCACTGCACCACTTCTCTTTGGGGCCCTCGGAACCCTGGCCGTAGGCCACAGTGGGCAGCGCCAGGGCCAGCACGAGGACAAGAGCCACAACAAGTCCCGCTTTTCTCAACATCTTTTTGGTCCTCCTTAGTAGGTAAACAGTGCGGGCGAGTCTTGCTGGAAGCGGCCTCCCTGGGAGGGGGCTTCCTGCCAAAAGACGCGGCTCGACGGGGGTGCCAACTCCCACGAGACTCAGCGTCTCTTGCACACCTTAAGCTTATGCTTGCTGGCGGAGCTTGTCAATTCCTGCTCGGCTATTCGCCAGCAAAGGGGGTGTGCCCCCATGCGCCGAGAGGGTGGGGGCGACAGCCATCCAGAAAGCATAAAGGCCGGCTTGCTTCGTTTACCTCACCCCCGGCCTTGCTTTGCTCGGCCAGCCCCTTCTCCGATGCGGAGAGGGGGCGACGAGGGGCGTCAGCGCCGAGTGGGGAGAGGTAAAGTGAAGGACGGCCTCCAATTCTGCGTGCTCCCAACGCCTGTCCGCCCCCATGCGCCGAGAGGGTGGGGGCGACAGCGCCCCCACCGCTTGCTTTGTCGCAGACTAGTCTACCGTGAACTTCAGGATGGTAGTTGTCTGATAGGTCTCGCCGGGCCGCAGGATGGTGGTTGGCCAGTCCGGCTGGTTCGGCGAGTCAGGGAAGTGCTGGGTCTCCAGAGCGCAGGCGTCATCCTGGCGGTAGAAATGCCCGCTGGGGCCAATCCACGGCTGGGTGGCATCGCTCCATTGACCAAAGTAGTTGCCGCAATAGACCTGGATGCCAGGCTCGGTGGTCCAGATTTCCAGGGTGCGGCCCAGGGTCGGCTCGTAGAGGACCGCGGCCATGATCAGGGATTTATCATCCAGGCTGGGCCGGTTGAGCACGAAGTTGTGGTCAAGCCCACGTGCGTCGCCTCCCATCAATTGCGGATCCGTTGAGCGCATCATCGGGCCGATCACTTTGGGTGTGCGGAAGTCGAACGGCGTGCCCTCGACCGGCGCTAGCTCACCGGTCGGGATCAGATGTTCGTCGGTTGGCGTGTACCGGTCAGCGTTGATCCACATGATATGGTCATCAATGCTGCCCAGGCCCTCGCCCTTCAGGTTCCAGTAGGCGTGGTTGGTCAGGTTGACCACAGTGGGCTTATCGGTGGTGGCCGTATAGTCAATCTTCAGTTCGTTGTTGTCGGTCAGCGTGTAAACCACCTTGACATCGAGGTTGCCGGGATAGCCTTCTTCCATGTCGGCGCTGAGGTAGCTCAGTTCCAGAGCGACTCCGCCCTCCGCCTCGACTTCCTGAGCGCTCCAGACCACCTTGTCGAATCCCTTGAGGCCGCCATGCAGCGCGTTCGGGCCGTTGTTGAGGGCGAGGGTGTATTCTACGCCGTCAATGGAGAACTTGCCACCGGCGATGCGGTTCCCGTAGCGGCCAATGAGGGCGCCGAAGTAGTTGCCCTTGGCCTCGTAGTCCTGGAGGCTGCCAAATCCCGTCTCCACGTTGGCCATGTTGCCATAGCGATCCGGCACCTTGACTGAAGTGATAGTGCCGCCGTAGGTGATAATCTTGACCTCCATCCCATGGGCATTGGTCAGGGTATACTCATCTACAGCGACACCGTCGGCGGTGGTCCCATAGGAAGCTTTGCTAATGCTTCCCTGGGCAAGGGCCTTGCTCTGCATTGGAGCTAGCAGGGCGAAGGCGAGGACCAGTGCTAGACCTGTCAGCAAGAACCGTTTCATTGAAGCACCTCCTCAATTTACTTCAATGTGTTTGTTACCGGCAATTCGCCGGACAACCACCTTAATGAAACGGCAGGTGAACCGCCTGATCCGGACAGCACACTCCAGATCGGCTGTTGCCACCCTATGGCCCCCCTTTACAGTGATGTCCTTTGATGGCGTGCACGAAAACTGCAAGCGATGGAGATCGATTCCGCAGCAGGCGTTCAGCAATGCCTGGCATAGCACAGCCTGGAGGTGGGGATTGCCTGGCTACAGAAGAACTATTGCAAGGGCCTCCCTAAAAACTATCCTCTCCAACTGGTGTCCCTGGCGTCAAAGCCAGCCATCGCCTCATATCAGCGAGATTCTGGATAGATGCCAAGCAAAATCTGTTAGCGCAAACACAATTCCAGTATATAACACTCTTTTCTGTGGAGTCAAGTGGTTTGAATTAACCGGCGCGCTGAAGAGGTGCGCGGAACATTCGCCGGCAATGCGGCAGCATCGCCGGCGAAGACTGCCCAGACTCGCCAGACTTTTGTAGTTCAGATCGCATCCCAGGCCAGATGTGCCCAATCACTCTGCTTGACCTGCGCCTTTGTCCCGTGATATGATGTTAGCGCTAGCAGAATGATCCTGGAGACTGGGGGCCGTATGGCGGAGATCGACCCGAAGCGCGTGACCCTGGACGATGTCGCCCAGGCCGTGGGCGTGTCATCGCAAACGGTGTCGCGTGTCGTTAATGGCCATCCCTACGTCTCCGATGAGACGCGCCGCCGCGTCCAGGACGCGATCCGCAAGCTGGGCTATCGTCCCAACCGCGCCGCGCGCAGCCTGGCGACCCAACGCACGTGCATGTTGGGCATCGTCACCTTCGGCATTGACCACTACGGCCCGGCGCAGATGGTCACGCACGTCGAGCAGACGGCCAGGGCGCGCGGCTATGGCGTCACGCTCTCGACGGTCCGGGCGCTCACCCCGCACGAAATACGTGTCGCCATTGACGCGCTGGGCAGCAGCGTGGTGGACGGCCTGGTGCTGATCACGCCGGTGACCGGGCTGAGCGCAGCCGATATGGTGGCGCTGTGCGGCCACATTCCTTTCGTCCAGATTGACACCGAGCTGGGCGCGAAAGTGCCGTCGGTGGTCATTGACCAGCGGTACGGCAGCCGCCTGGCCACCCAATACCTGGTTGACCTGGGCCACCACGCCC
>JAGPFT010000002.1 GCA_018056405.1 Anaerolineae bacterium | reverse complement strand
TGGCGGAAGCCAACGCCCGGCGGCTGCTGGCGGCGGGCGTGGATCAGTTCACGACCAACACGCCGCTGGCGTTGCGCGCCTTGCTCAGCGCCCCATCAAGGGGCCGGACGCTTTCACGCTCTCTGCCTGGTTGATTTTGCCCGCCGATTGCCACTACAATGGGAACTAGTACATCAGGGCGGAAATAGGTACGCGGTTGGGCCTGATTGACCCCCTATCCCCCTGGCCCCCCTTCGCCGCCAGTGGAGAAAGGGGGAGCAGGCTCAAGTCCCTCCTTGCGGGAGGCTATCCATGACCCACATCTTTGGCCGTGCCTGTCCCCCCCATCCCCGGCCCTTCCCCCGCGAGAGGGGAAGGGAGAAAAGCGCGCACTCCCTCCTTGTGGGGGAGAGGTTTGGGGTGGGTGGGGAACAACTTCTCAAAGGGTTTCTTAGGGTGGGGTAAACTATCGGACAGCCACTGGCGGGCTTCCGCCAACATGCATTAGATCGATCACGTGTTACAGAATACGAGGATTAGCCTGAAATACGCACTGTTGGGCCGGCACAATACCAGGGTAATCGCAGCAAATCTCGGTGTGCAGAGCCTTACCTCACCTCCTGGCTTCGCTGCCCTCAGCCTGTCCTCCTCTCCCCACGCGGCGCGGCGATCTGCTGCGCCGTCCCACGCCAGGGGGCCGAGCGGGGGTGAGGTCCACCAGCTCAGCCCCAGCCTCTTTTGATGCGACTACCCTGGGCACAATACTGCTAAGGCGTCTGCTTTGTGGTATTCTAGGGGTTAGAGCATTCGTCCGGTTTGCGCGAGCAAAAACTGCTCGTGTGCATCCGCGCTCGGAGAGCCGATTGTGACGAAAGTGCTGGTGATCGAAGACGAAGCGCATTTGCGCGAGAACGTCGTCAGCATTCTCACTTTTGAAGGGTTCGACACTCTCTCGGCGGCTGATGGTGCCATCGGCATTGAACTTGCTCGCAAGCACATTCCCGACCTCATCCTGTGTGACATCATGATGCCTCGCACGGATGGGTATGAGGTGCTGGTAGCTTTACGCAGCGAGCCGGCAACCAGCATGATCCCCATCATTTTCCTGACAGCGAAGGCCGGCCGCGAAGATTTCCGCTATGGAATGGCCCTGGGCGCGGACGACTACGTGACCAAGCCTTTCACCCCCGAAGAACTGCTCGCCACTGTTCAGACTCGCCTGGAGCGCCAGCATCTGGTGGAGCAGGAATATCGCCAAACTCTGGAAACCATGCGCCTGGCGGCCGGCCTGGCCCTGCCGCCGGACTTGCAAGCGTCTCTCAACAGCGTGATGGGGCACGCCGGGCGATTGGTTGCGGACGCGCCGGAACTGGGCGCTGACCAGATCGAATCCTTGTCCAGCGCCATCCTCGAAGCCACCCGCGTCCTGCACCGTCGCATCGAGAATTACCTGTTGTTTGCCCAGTTGGAGATCATCCGCATGAACCCGGCGCGCGTGATCGTGCTGCGCAACAGCCGCTTTGAGTGGCCGGGCGCGCTCATCGAGGAGATCGCGCGGGCGGAGGCTGTCCGCTGGGGGCGCGAGGCCGATCTGACGGTCACCGCCGCTGAGGCTCTCGTGAGCGTGACCGGGGAGAACCTCGCCAAAATCGTAGAGGAGTTGGTGGACAACGCGCTGCGATTCTCACCAGCAGGCACGCCTGTGCAGGTGTCAGGCTGTGTTGAAGGTGACGCCTACGTGTTGCACGTCACCGACAGCGGCAGCGGCATCGCGGAAGAGACGGTGCGCCATGTCATGAGTCTGCCGGATTTTCGCACCAAGATCGTCTCCTTCCGCGACCATCCCGGCCTGGGGCTGGTCATTGTCCAACACCTGGTGCAGGCTCACAACGGGCAACTCACCCTGACAGGGACGCCTGGCAAGGGCACGCATGTGCGTGCAGCGCTACCGTTGTACAGGAATTCGTCCGAGCCATGACTGCCATGCCCCCTCTTCACCCCCCGGAACCAAGCCGGGTCGTCGTCTTCATCACCGACGCGGAGGGTCGCCTGCTATACACTAATCCTCAGGCCATCGAGTCAGGCGAGTGCGCGCCGAAAGAGGTGCCCGGCCAGATTGTCCGCGTCTTGCACCCGGAGAAGGCCAGCCCCGACGAGTATCACGAGCGTTGGGAAGCTATCCGCGCAGGCCGGGAATGGGCGGGCGAGATTCTGAACCCCGAACAGGGGGACGAACCGTATTGGGAGTACGTCAAGCTCTCGCCTGTGCTTGATGCGGACGGCCGGCTGGTGCATATTGTGGTCATCCAGGAAGACATCACCGAGTATAAGCTCGCCCAAGCCAGCCTGCGGAAGCGTACCGAGGCCGTCAAGCGGCTGTACGAGGCGGGCCGGCGACTGGGCCGCACGCTCGATCTCGGCGCGATCTACCAGACCATCCGCGAGGTTATTGTCGGGGCGATGCCCTGCGACACCCTGATCATCTCGTCCTACGACCCCGCGACGCGCCTGATCCGGTGTGAGGCGGCCTGGATCGGCGACACCCAGCTCGACGCGAGCACCTTTCCGCCCATGCCGCTTAACCCAGAGGGCAAAGGGACGCAGAGCCTGGTTATTCGGTCCGGCGAACCAGTGTACCTGCCCGACTTCGAGCAGCAGCAGCGTACCTCGGTCAGCCAGTACTATTTTGCGGCCAATGGAACAATGCTCGATGACTTCGAAGGGCAGGGCGAGGAGTTTCCCCGTTCGGCGCTGATCGTGCCGTGCAGCCTTGAAGACCAGCCCATCGGCGTGCTTCAGGTGTTCAGCTACCGCCTCGACGACTACAGCCAGGACGACCTGCGGCTGTTGGAGGCGTTAGGCCCTCTGGCAGCGGCGGCAATGGCCAACGCCCGGCTTTATGAGCAGGCGCAGCGCGAGCTTGCCGAGCGGCGGCGTGCCGAGGAAGCAGAGCGCGAGCAGCGCGCCCTGGCCGAAGCGCTCAGCGACATTGCGGCGCTGCTCAACCGCTCGCTCGATTTGAACGAAGTGCTCGACCACATCCTGACTCACGTCGGGCGTGTCGTCCCTTACGACACGGCGCATATCGGCCTGGTCGAAGGCGGAGTCCTGTACGTAGTGCGCTGTCATGGCTATGCGCGTTACGGGGGGGAGGAGGCGATCCTGGCCACGCACCTGCCGGTCGCCGACTACGCCAACCTGCGCACGATGGCCAGCGGTCAGCTCTACCTCATCGCCGATGTGCTCGCCGATCCGGGCTGGGTAAAGCTGGCCGAGCCGGATGCGCTGCGTGCCTACCTGGGCGCGCCGATCATGTCCGGCGGCACCATGCTCGGCGTCATCAGCCTGATGAGCGAGACCGTAGGGGCCTTTACCCAGGCTCACGCTCAACAACTGAAAGCCCTGGCCGATCATGCCGCCATCGCCATCCGCAACGCCCGGCTCTACGACAGCGTGCAGCGTCACGCCGCCGACCTCGAAACGCGCGTCAACGAGCGTACCGAGGCTTTGCGCATCAGTGAGGAACGGGTGCGCACCCAGTTCAAGGCCATGCCTGTGCCCACTTTCGTCGTGCGGCAGCAGGCCGATGGTGAACTGGTAATTGTGGACTACAACGATGCCGCCGCCGATCTCAGCGACGGCGATATTGAGCGCTGGATAAGGGGAACATCGTCGGACTATTCTGATGTCTACCAGGAAATCTTCGCCTTGATCCGCGAGTGCCTGCAACAGCGCACCACGATCAGGCGCGAGATGTATTTCCCGCTGCCCGGGATGGGCCAGCGCGACTACTGGCTCTTCTCGCTGACTTTTCTGCACCCTGATCTTGTCTTAATCCACGCCGTTGATCTCACCGACCGCAAGCACCACGAGGAAATCCTGGCCGTTGCGCTCGAACGCGAGCGCTATCTGAGCGAGTTGCGCGCGCGCCTGGTGACGACGGTCTCGCACCAGTTCCGCACGCCACTGTCCATCATCCTCAGCAGCGCCGAGATTCTGGATCGGCATGGGGACAAACTAACCCCAGATGACCGCGCCAGGCGCTTTGGCCATATCCGCGAGGCTGTGGGGCGCATGGTGCGCCTGCTGGATGATGTGCTGGAGTTCGGCAGCAAGCAGGAGGAGGAGACCACCGTAAAGCCGGAGCCGCTGGTCCCGAAGGTCTTGTGCGAGCAAGTCGTCGCGCGGCTGAGTCCATCCAAACGCAGTGATGTGCGCGTGCGGCTGGAAACGCAGGAGTCGCCCGGACTGGTGCTGCTCGACCGGCGGTTGTTCAACCAGATAGTGCACCATCTGGTGTCCAATGCGATCAAGTTCTCGCGGCCCGGCGGGGAAGTTGTGGTGCGCCTGCGCCAGCAGGACGAGAGCTTCATCATCCAGGTGCAGGATGAAGGCATCGGCATCCCCCTCGCCGACCGCAACTATATATTCGACGGGTTCCATCGCGGCAACAACGCGGAGGGAATTGCTGGCAGCGGCCTGGGGCTGGCGATCACCAGGCGCAATATCGAGCTTTGCGGCGGGACGATCAGCTTTGAGAGCGAAGAGGGCCAGGGTACAACCTTCACCGTCACCCTTCCCCTGGTCAAAGCGACTCCCTCTGTTACAAATGGCGGAGCAGGTCTGTCCCCATGAACGCGCTATGAATCTCCGTTCGCTCCTGCTGCGCGCCGCACGCCACCCGCTGTCTCGCTGGATAGCGGCGCTGGCCTGGACGGCGCTGGTCTGCCTGCTGATGCTGCTGCCCGGCGAGGACTCCATTGCGGAGGACACGTCCGCCTTCTTTGGTGGCACAGACATGACCGATGCTTTCGGCCATGTGCTGCTCTTCGGCATCTTCACGGCGCTGTGGTACGCCGTGCTGGTCTGCTACCTGGCCCCCGTCCCGGCGCTGACGGGCGCGCTGGTCAGCGGGGCGGCGTGCGGGCTGGTGCTGGAACTGGGGCAGGGTGTTGTCCCGGAACGCGGGCTGTCCCTGCTCGATCTTGTGGCGAATGCGCTGGGCGTGCTGATCAGCGTCGCTGCGCTGCGGACCCCTCTGCGGCGGCTGTTCGCACCCCCGCACTGACCCGGCGACACCGTGAAAGCGGCAGGCGACCGCAATCCCTCTCCTGGCACAGGCGTGCGGCCCAACAGGTTTTGCTCCCCGCCCATTTTCCTGCGTTGACTGGGTGTGTGCAAAGGGTGTCAGTGATACGTGTGACGCTGGCAGTAGCCTCACCCCCAGCCTCGCTACGCTCGGCTCTTCCCCCTCTCCACGTCGTGGAGAGGGGGCGGCGAGGCGCGCCAGCGCCGAGCAGGGGTGAGGTCTGTAGGGGCGCATCGCCATACGCCTCTACGCGGGGCGCTGCTCTGCTGCGCCCTGGTTAGCCTCACCCCCAGCCTCGCTACGCTCGGCTCTTCCCCCTCTCCACGTCGTGGAGAGGGGGCGGCGAGGCGCGCCAGCGCCGAGCAGGGGTGAGGCTAAGGAGCACAACCACACTGCCCAACAGGTTTTGCACCCCACCCCCTTGACCCCTTGACTTTTGTCAGAACTGGCTCATAATAGAATTAGTTGGTTGGCGCAACAAACAAAGCGAAGGGCCAGCCGCTACAGGGGCATGGGCCTGGCCGCGATGTGGGCGGTGTTCCGGCTGGCGCTTTGATCGCCAGACGGTTTCTTTTATCGAGATAGTTCTTTTGAGACCCCAACTTTATGTCGAATCACACGCGCCCTCGGACAGGTGATCAGACCCTCGTCCGCGAAATTAATCTCTCCGTGATCATGAGGCGTTTGTTGGAACACGTCTCGCTCTCACGCGCTTCGCTGGCCGAAGTCACCGGCCTCAACAAATCCACTGTCTCCAGCCTGGTTCAAGAACTGATGGATATGAGCTTCGTCCACGAGACAGGCTTAAGCTCCACCGGCGTGGGACGCCCGTCCATGCTGCTGGGGCTGAACCCGGGCGCCGGCTATATTGTGAGCTGCGAGCTAGGCGTGGACTTCATCTCCGTGATCTGCACCAACTTCGGGAGCGAAGTGATCTGGCGCACGAAGGAGAACACGCTCAGCACCCAGGGCCGGGACGAGATTATGAACCACGTCCTGGCCCTTTTGCATCAGGCGGTGGACAACGGGGCCACCCGCTGCTCTGGCAGTGGGGGGTTGCTGGGTGTGGCCGTCGGCGTGCCGGGGCTGATCGAGCAGGCAACGGGCACCTTGCTATTCGCGCCCAACCTGCAATGGCGCAATGTTCCCCTGCGCGACATCGTGAGCAGCGAGTTTGGCGGTGTGCCGGTGTTTGTGGACAACGAAGCCAACATGGCGGCCCTGGGCGAAACCCTCTTCGGCGCGGCGAAGGGTTACAACGAGGTGCTCTACATCAGCGCGGGCGTGGGCGTGGGCGGGGCGGTGGTGCGCAACGGGCAACTGGTGCGCGGCACGACCGGCTTCGCCAGCGAGTTCGGGCACATGACCATTGACCCCGACGGCGCGCTGTGCAACTGTGGCAACCGGGGCTGTTGGGAGACGCTGGTCAGCCAGTCGGCAGTGTTCCGGCTGGTGCGCCAGGCCATTGCGGGAGGGCAGCCCAGCGTGCTGACAGCCCTGACCGGCGGCGATCTGAACAACCTGTCCATCCCGCTCATCGTCGAGGCGGCTGCCCAGGGAGATGCGGTCGCCCTGTCTGCCTTTGAGACAGTGGGGCGCAACCTGGGGATCGGCATTGCCTCGCTGATCAACGGGTTCAATCCTGATCTGGTGGTCCTGGGGGGCATTCTGAGTCTGGCGGGCGAATGGCTGCTGCCCAGCGTGCGCGCTGAAGTCGCCTGGCGCGCGCTCCGCTGGAACGCCGAAGCGACGGAAATTCTCTTGGCCCAGCACGGCTTCGATGCCTGTGTGATGGGCGGTGTGGCCACGTTGCTCCAGGCGATTGTGTTGGAGCCGGGCCGCTATCATCCGCAGAACCATCCCTAGCAAGGCCGGTCATTGTCGGCATCCCTGAGCACAGAAAGGAGGAGGCTTGGCGAGAGACGATCCATTGAGAACAGCCACATATCTGACCAAGTTCGTGCCCACGTTGTACACTCACACTCGCAGCAAGAGATTTTCAGGAGGATTTCACAAATGATGAAGAAAACGGGCAGCTTTCTGCTGCTGGTCGTTCTAGTCCTGAGCCTGGCTTTGGGCGTTGGCGGCGCGACGGCAGCCCCCAAAGCGCAGGTCACGGAGCTGGTCATCTTTTGGGCGCAGTGGCCGCCTTCCGACTACCTGCAGGAGATCGGCAACCGCTACGAAGCCGAGACCGGCATCAAGATCACGGTCATCCAGGAACCCTGGGGCAGCTTCTATGACCGTATGTCTGCCGAGTGGGCGGCCAAGGGCGATGCCTACGACATGGTGGTCGGCGACAGCCAGTGGCTCGGCCAGGGTGCCGAACAGGGCCACTACTTGGAACTGACCGATTTCATGATCGAGAATGGCATCGTGGAGACCGTGACTCCGGCCACGCTGCAATTCTATGGCGAGTATCCGGCGAACTCTGGCCGCTACTGGGGCTATCCGACCGAAGGTGACGCGGTGGGCTGGGCCTACCGTAAGGATCGCCTGGAAGACCCCGAAGAAATGGCTGCCTTCGAGGCCAAGTATGGCTATCCCCTGGCCGTGCCCGAAACCTGGATGCAACTGCGTGACATTGCCGAGTTCTTCTATCGCCCAGACGAGAATGTCTATGGTGTGGGCGTCTACACGCAGAAGGACTACGACGGCATGATCATGGGCTACGAGAACGTCATGTTCAGTTGGGGTGTCAACTGGCAGGACGAGAACAACCAGGTGCTCGGCGTTGTCAACTCGGAGAGAGCTATCGAGGCGCTGGAGTTCTACAAGGAGCTTTACTCGTTCGCCCCGCCCGGCACCAACAACGCCTTCTACACCGAGATGAACTCCGTGTTCGTCAACGGCCAGGCGACCATGATCATGAACTACTTCGCCTTTCTCCCCGACCTGCTCAACGCCGAGAAGAACCCCTATGCGGATGTGACCGGCTTCTTCGCCGGCCCAGCCGGCCCCTACGGCGACCGCTATGTGGCGCTGGGTGGCCAGGGCTTGAGCGTGCTCAACTACATCAGCGATGCGCGCAAGCAGGCCTCGCTGGACTTCATCAAGTGGTTCGCCTCCGATGAAGTGCAGAAACAGTGGGCCGAGGTCGGTGGCTATACCTGCAACATCGCCGTGCTGGAGTCCGAGGAATTCCTGAACAACACCCCCTACAACCGGGCTTTCGCCGATTCGATGACCTTCGTCAAAGACTTCTGGAACATCCCGGTCTATGGCGAACTGCTCGAACCGGCCCAGCGT
This sequence comes from Anaerolineae bacterium, assembly GCA_018056405.1. GTDB lineage: Bacteria > Chloroflexota > Anaerolineae > Aggregatilineales > Aggregatilineaceae > UBA2029. The sequence continues at coordinate 23,294 of JAGPFT010000002.1, read as the reverse complement.
TACATCAACGGCTACGTGGTGGGCAATGTCGGGACGGCCAAGGAAGCCCTGGACAGCATGGCTGTCGAACAACACGAGATTCTCGTGGCAGCCGGGGTGATCGAAGGTTAGTCTGAATTCTGTGGGTTTGTGGGTGAGGAGGCGGGCGCACGCCTGCCTCCTCCACCCTTCCATCGAAGGTGCGAAGGTGCACGCATGACCCCAAATGCTCAAGCCATACCCGCCGGCCCGCCGCAGATGACTCAGCATGGCCGCCGCCAGATGAGCGACAAGACCATTGCTCACCTCTTCATCTGGCCGACGTTGATTTTGCTGATCGTCATGAATATCTTCCCGCTGTTCTACAGCCTGTACCTCAGCTTCAACGACTATTCGGTGATCGCCAACGAGCCGCCGAAATGGGTGGCCCTGGACAACTACGAGAAGATTCTGACCAATGAGCGCAGCCGCTATTGGCACAACTTCACGGTCACGGGCCGCTATGCCGTGCTGTCAGTGGGGCTGCAGGTCGTCATTGGCTTTGGGTTGGCGATGCTCTTGCGCGAAAAATTCAGAGGAAGCGGTCTGATCACGACGCTGATCCTGATTCCGATGATGCTCTCTCCGGTCGTGGTAGGGTTGTTCTGGAAGCTGATTTTCGACCCGTCCAAAGGCTTCTTCAATTACCTGATCTATCTCAACCCGCGCGGGGGCGACCAGTGGCTCTCCGACCCCACGCTCGGCCTGTGGTCCATCGTCATCGTGGACGTGTGGATGTGGAGTCCGTTCGTGATGCTGCTGTGCCTGTCGGGCTTGGGCGCCATTCCCGATTATCTCTACGAGGCGGCGGCCATTGACCGGGCCAGCGCCTGGTTCCAGTTCCGGCGGATCACCCTGCCGCAGGTGATGCCTTTGCTGCTCATTGCCGTGCTCTTCCGCACGATTGAGGCGTTCAAAGCGTTCGACCTGGTGATGGGCCTGACCGGCGGCGGGCCGGGGGATACGACCGAAACAGTGGCGGTGCGGCTGTATAGCGAGGCGTTCCTGGGCAAGTTCAAAACCGGGGAATCCAGCGCGCTGGCTTACATTGTGCTCGTCATTATCATCGCCGTCAGCAACCTGTACATCCGCGCGCTCAACCGGGCGAGGGAGGGCTAGGCATGTTTGGGCTTGACATTCCGCTGCCAGACTTCTGGATTGTCTACTTCTTCCTCTTCTGGGTGCTGGTGGGCGCGACGACTGGGCCGGTGGTCTTTCGCCACAAGGGCCATCCGACGCTGCTCGGCACTGTGGTCGGGATTGGCGTGGGGATGCTCAGCGGCGCTCTATTCATGCTGCTGCTGGTGGCCTTCAAGCCCATCGCCGAGCTGCTCGATAGCTCCCTGATCGGCACCCTTCTTTCGCTGGTGCTGAGCGCGATCATTGTCTTGGCGCTGTTGACCTTTGTCCGGCGCTTCGTGCCAGAGGCGACGCGGGATGCAGCGGTTGCGGTCGAAGCAATGGGTGGCCCGCGCGCTCCAGTCACCTATTCGGCGCGCGTGGACAAGGTGCATCCCACCTGGCAGTCCCTACAGGCTATTCGGGCCAGTGTGGTGGTGATGCTGGCCGGACTTACCCTCATCCCCGTGATCTGGATGGGGATGACGGCTTTCAAATCGTATCCCGATGCGGTTGCGTCGCCGCCGAAAGTGGTCTTTAACCCGACGATGGAAGGAGTCATCACTCTGCTGACCCGGCGTCGCCAGATGACCGACACGCAAAAGGCCGAGTATGAGCAGAGAGAGGATCTGAACTGGGCAGACAAAGTGATGCTCAAGAGCGGCCAGGCGATCCTCGGCCAGAGCGATTACGTCAAGCGCCTGCGCAACTCGCTGATCATCGCCAGCATCTCCACGGTGCTATCGGTGACATTGGGCTTGCTGTCGGCCTATGCTTTCAGCCGCTTCCCTGTGCCGGGCAAAGGAGACCTGCTGTTTTTCATTCTAAGCACCCGTATGCTGCCCCCAGTGGTGGTCACGATTCCTATCTTCCTGATGTACCGCGAGCTAGGCTGGTACGACACACACGGCGGCTTGATCGCCCTCTACACGGCGTTCAACCTGTCGTTCTCGGTCTGGCTGCTCAAGGGCTTTATAGACGAAATCCCCAAGGAGTACGAGGAAGCGGCGCTGGTGGACGGCTATACGCGGCTGCAGGCTTTCATCAGGATCGTGATCCCGGAGGCAGTGACGGGCATCGCCGCCACGACCGTCTTCTGCTTCATCTTCGCCTGGAATGAGTACGCCTTTGCCCTGATGCTCACCGCCGACAAAGCGCGCACGGCCCCGCCGCACATCCCGTCTATGGTCGGCTCGGGGCTGGTCGAATGGGCGGCGATTGCGGCTGGCTCGCTGTTCTTCTTGATCCCGGTCGTGATTGTGACGTTTGCGCTGCGCAAGTACCTGCTGCGCGGCGTCACCTTCGGCGCCATTCGCCAGGGATGATCGGGGTAACTAGCGGTGAATCAGTGATCGGGGCCGTAGAGGCCTCTACATGACCGGACGCGATTATGGCAACCATTGAACTGCAGAAAGTAGAGAAGAAGTTCGGCGACCTGCACGCTGTCAAGCCGATAGACCTGACCATCCACGATGGCGAGTTCGTTGTGCTGCTCGGCCCATCGGGCTGCGGCAAGACGACCACGCTGCGCATGATCTCCGGCCTGGAGGCGGTCACGGGGGGGCGCATCCTGCTCAACGGTCGCGACGTGACCTGGGCGCACCCCAGCGAGCGCGACATCGCTTTCGTCTTCCAGTTCTTCGCGCTCTACTCGCATATGACCGCCCGCCAGAATATCGCCTTCCCGCTGCAAGCGCAGGGCGAATCCAGGGAGACGATCCGTCAGCGTGTGGCCGAAGTCGCTCACCTGCTGGAGATCGAGCACGTGCTGGACGCCAAGCCCGGCTCCCTCAGCGGCGGCGACCGCCAGCGCGTGGCTCTGGCCCGCGCCCTGGTGCGCCGACCGGCGGCCTTCCTGATGGACGAGCCGCTCGGCGCGCTGGATGCCGAGTTCCGCGAGACGATGCGCGCCGAGATCAAGCGGTTGCATATCGAGCAGCACGCCACCACCGTCTACGTCACTCACGATCAGATCGAGGCGATGGCCATGGGCGACCGCATCGTGGTCATGTCCGACGCGGTGGTGCAACAGGTCGGGACGCCAGCCCAGGCTTACCACGACCCGGCCAACCTGTTCGTGGCGCGCTTCATCGGCAGCCCTGGCATGAATCTGCTCAAAGGGCACTACGCCGGCGGGGTGATCCGTCTGCGCGCGGATGTGGCCTACCAGGTGCCGGGCGACTGGGTTCCCGCGCTGAACAGGGCGCTGGGCGGTGCCGGCGAGGTGATTCTCGGTTTCCGCCCCGAAGCGGCCACCGTCAACAACGAGGGGCTGCCCGCCACCGTTTATGCCACAGACCTGCTGGGCGGCTATACCATGCTGCACCTGGAGATCGGCGATCACGAGATCATTCACGCCCGCGCGAGCCGCGAGACGCACTACCCGATTGGCACAGCGCTGCACTTTGCGCTCGATCCGGCGATGGTTCGCTTCTTCGATCCCCAAACAGAGAAGGCAATCGTCCGGGAGGTGACCGCATGAGCGACGTGACCTTGCACAACATCACCAAGCGCTTCAAGGATGTCACCGCGCTGGATGATGTCTCCTTCTCGATCCAGGATGGTGAGTTCTTCGTGTTGCTGGGGCCGACCGGCGCGGGCAAGACAACCACGCTGCGCGTGCTGGCCGGGCTGGAGAAGCCGGACGCAGGGGCCGTGCTCTTCGACGGCGTGGACATCACCCACTTCACGCCCGCCGACCGCGACGTGGCTTTCGTCTTCCAGCAGTATTCGCTCTACCCGACGCGCACCGTCTACGAGAACCTGGCCTTCCCGCTGCGCTCGCCGCTGCGCAAATGGCCCAAGGATCGCATTGATCAGCGCGTGAAGGAGGTGGCTGAGAAGCTGCGCATCACCCACCTGTTGGAGCGCAAGACAGCCAATCTCTCCGGCGGGGAGATGCAGCGTGTGGCGTTGGGGCGCGCCCTGGTGCGCAATCCGCGCGTCTTTCTGATGGACGAGCCACTCAGCAACCTGGACGCCAAGCTGCGCGAGGCGCTGCGCATCGAGTTGCAGCACCTGCAAAAGACCGAGCGCAGCACGACGCTCTTCGTCACCCACGATCAGGTCGAGGCGCTGACCATGGCCGACCGCATCGCTGTGCTCAACCAGGGGCACATCGTGCAGATCGGCACGCCCGACGACATCTACGACCGCCCGGTGACGACCTTCGTCGCCCAGCTTGTGGGCATCCCGCGCATCAACCTGCTGCCCGCCGTGCGCGAGAACAGCACGCTCTTCGTCGAAGACAGCACCCTGCGCCTGACGCTGCCGGAGGGGACGACCATCTCCTCGCGCTTCCTGCTGGGCATCCGCCCCGAAGATGTCAAGCTGGGCGCGGGCGGTGAGCAGCGCGGCGAGGTCGTGCTGACCGAGCCGCTGGGCGTCGAGACGGTCATTCACATCCAGTCCGGCAAGCAGACTGTGCTCAGCATTGTGCCGGGCATCACCGACTTGAAGATCGGCGATGCTATCGCTTTCAGCATCATCCGTGAACGCCTGCACTTCTTTGCCCTGGACGGCGCGCGCCTGTGACGCGTCGTTCACAAGAGTGCTTTTCACAGTCAATAGTCAGGAGGATAGTCGTATGAGGTTTGGAGTCAACGCCTGGGTATGGGTCTCGCCGCTGACCACCGAGGGGGTTGCCGAGCTGGCCCCCAAGGTCAAGGCATTGGGCTTCGACTGGTTCGAAGTGCCGCTCGACCTGACGGACAGCATTGACTACGCCCGCGCCGGGGCGATCCTGCGCGATCACGGGCTGGGCGTCAGCGTGTGCGCGGCCATGGGGCCAGACCGCGACCTGATTCACCCCGATAAGGCCGTCCGCGACAATGGCCTCGCCTACCTCAAGCACTGCGTGGATGCGGTGCGGGCGCTGGGCGGCACCAATGTCGTCGGCCCGCTCTACTCGGCAGTCGGGCGTGTCTGGCAGATGACCGCTGAGGAGCGCGCCCGCGACACCGATCTGCTGGTGGCGCAACTGGGCGACCTGGCCGGGTACGCCGGGGACAAGGGCGCGGTGCTGGGCGTCGAGCCGCTCAACCGCTTCGAAACCAGCTTCATCAACCTGGCGGCGCAGGCCATTGAAATCGTGGATCGCGTAGATCACCCCGCCTGCCGGATCATGCTGGACACGTTCCACATGAACATCGAGGAGAAATCGCTTGGCGACGCCATTCGCGCGGCGGGCAGGCGTCTGGTTCATTTTCACGCTTGCGAGAACGATCGCGGCACGCCCGGCACCGGCAATATCACCTGGGGCGAGATAGCTGCGGCGCTGCGCGAGATCGGCTACGACGGCCCGGTGGTCATCGAGTCGTTCACCAGCAAGGTGCAGAGCATCGCCCGCGCCGCCGCCATCTGGCGTCCGCTGGCTCCCAGCCAGGATGCGCTGGCCGGGGACGGCGTGAAGTTCCTGAAGACGCTGCTGGCGTGAGAGGCGGTTGGGATTTCGAAATTCGGATTGCGGATTGCGGATTGGAGAATGCCCTTTTCCACGCGCGGAGAGGGGACTTGATCGCAGAGAGACTCCCCCTCTCCGTTTAGAGAGGGGGCGGACAGGCATTGAGGTGGGTGTGTAGTCTGGAGTGGCCCTTCACTTTACCTCACCCCCGCCCGGCGCGGGCGCGCCTCGCCTCCTCCTCTCCGTTGACGGAGAGGGGGAAGAGCCGAGCGTAGCGAGGCCAGGGGGTGAGGGTGATCGGTCGCCCTCTCAATGCTTCTCACGCTGCTGTCCGCCCCTGAAGTTTACGGAGAGGGGACTGGAGGGTGAGGTTGTGAATGGCGCAGCAGCACAGCGCCTCTACGACCAGCAGTGCATGGCTGGAATGTTGTGATAGAGGAGCATAGACTTTATGGCTGAGAAGAAACTCAACGTCGCCATCGTCGGGCTGGGGTTTGGCGCGGAGTTCATCCCCATCTACCAGCACCATCCTCATACCCATATGTACGCCATCTGCCAGCGCACCGAGAGCCGCCTCAACGAGATCGGCGATGCGTTCGGCGTGGAGAAGCGTTACACCGACTACTACAAGCTGCTCGAAGACCCGAACATTGACGCGGTGCACATCAACTCGCCCATTCACGAGCACGCCAGGATGAGCATCGCCGGGCTGAAGGCGGGCAAGCACGTGGCCTGCACCGTTCCCGCTGCGACGACCATTGACGAGCTGGAGCAGATCGTCGCCGCCCAGCAGGAATCCGGCAAGAAGTACATGATGATGGAGACCGTCATCTACTCGCGCGAATTCCTGTACGTCAAAGAGCTATACACGACGGGCAAGATGGGGCGCATCCAATACCTGCGCGCCACGCACCAGCAGGAAATGCTCGGCTGGCCCGGCTACTGGGAAGGGCTGCCGCCCATGCACTACGCCACACACGTCGTCAGCCCGTGCCTGGCCCTGATCCGCAAGGATGCTGAGGCAGTGACCTGCTTCGGCTCCGGGCGCATCCAGGAGCACCTGATCCCCAAGTACAACTCGCCCTTCGCCATCGAAGCGGCCCACATCAAGCTCAAGGACTCCGATGTGGTGGCCGAGGTGATGCGCTCGCTGTTCAATACGGCGCGCCAGTACCGCGAGAGCTTCGAGGTCTACGGCAGCAAGATGTCGTTCGAGTGGCCGTTGATCGAGCGCCAGCCGCCGGTCGTGCACGTCGGCGAGACGCCGCACCTGGTGGACGTGCTCGACTACGCGCACCTGCTGCCGGAGCCGATCCAGCGTTTCACAACGAAGGGCGTCTACGGCAAAGACGTGCAGCACCTGTCGTTCATCCAGGGCGCGGGGCACGGTGGGTCGCACCCACACATGACGCACGAATTCGTCATGAGCATCGTCGAGAACCGCGATCCGTTCCCGAACGCGCGCCAGGCAGCCAACTGGACGGCAGTGGGCATCCTGGCCCACGAGTCGGCCATGAAGGGCGGAGTCACGATCAAGTTGCCGTCGTTCACGCTGTCGGCGTGATGCGCCCGGCGCAACGAGGTTGACCATGCCCGGTGGAGGAGGGTCCACGAACAAGCCATCAGGCAGTTGTCGGAAGGCCCCCGTCCCCGGCCCCTTCCCCTAGCTTTGCTGAGGGAAGGGGAGAGCGGCTTGCCAGACGTCCCCCCTCTAGCTTTGCTGGAGGGGGGATTGAGGGGGAGGCGTTCAGCGAGCATTCCTGAACTTCCCCTGGCAACAGAGTGTTCGTGCACCCGATGGAGGCGGGCTGTCTCCGCCGGGCCACCAAGCAGAGACGAAAAAACCATGCGCAGAAGACTCATTCGGATTGTCACCCGGTTTGCTATTGCCATCGCGATCATTCTCGCTTTCGGCGGGCTGTTCAAGCTGTATACGGACTCGCAGCTCTCGGTTGAACAGCAGAATGAGGTGTTGATCAAGGCCATTCCCTTTGTCGCCGTCTTCGTGTCCATTATCGTGGCCTTCGCTTGTGTGATCGTGATCGTAGCGATCTGGTTGGGAGGCAGAGTGCCAGTGCGCACGTACCGGCCCATCGAGATGATCATCATCGCCGGCATCCTGCTGGGCGTGCTGGGGCTGTTTCAGGGCTGGAAGCTGTTCGCCTATGAGTATGGCTTCCTGCTGCTGCTGGCCTCCGTGGTGGCTTTCATGATCTGGAGCCATTTCGAGCCGCTGCCCCTCCGCGCGAGCAAGGCGCTGCCGCCGCTCAGCCGGCGCGCGCACCTGATGGGGCTGGCGGCGGCGCTGGTCGCGTGGATCGCCATCACTGCGCTGCTGATCCCGGCCTCGAAGCCGACGGAGCCATACGGCTTCGGCCAGACGTTGTGGGACTTCAAGACCGACGAGGAGAAGGCGCAGATTCGTGACGACGCCGAAGAAGAGTTCCGCATGGCCAAAGTCCCGGTGCTGGCTCTGGTGAGCTTGCTGCCCGCCAGTCTGGTCTACTTAGCCGTGCGCGAGCTGGTGCCGGACGGAGCCAAAACATCGCCCGCCGCCCACAGCCAGGCCGTCCCGCCGGAGCGACTGGGCGCTTCGCCCGGCTGATTGGCGCGCCGGCCCTGGAAGGTGTCCGGCCATGCGCCGGGTGCCACATAGTTTCTGAGAGCCTGTTCTACGGATTAGGAGAAAGGACTTTCTATTATGGCTAGGCCAATCACCATCTTCACCGGCCAGTGGGCCGATCTGCCCCTGGAAGTCGTGGCCGAGAAGGCCGTCAGCTTTGGCTATGACGGGCTGGAACTTGCCTGCTGGGGCGATCACTTCGAGGTAGACAAGGCGCTGTCTCAGGACGGCTACACCCAGAGCCGTTGGGACATCCTGGAGAAGCACGGGCTGAAGTGCTTCGCCATCAGCACGCACCTGGTTGGCCAGTGCGTCGCCGACGCGCTGATTGACGAGCGGCACAAGTCCATCCTCCCGCCGCGCCTGTGGGGCGACGGCGATCCCGAAGGCGTGCGCCAGCGCTGCGCCCAGGAAGTGAAGGACACGGCCCGCGCCGCCAAGCTGTTCGGCGTCAACGTGGTCAACGGCTTCACCGGCAGCCCGGTCTGGCACCTGCTTTACTTCTTCCCGCCCACGACCGACGCCATGATTGATCGCGGCTTTGAGGAGTTCGCCGCCCGCTGGAAGCCGATCCTCGACGTGTTCGCCCGCGAGGGCGTGCGCTTCGCCCTGGAATGCCACCCGTCGGAGATCGCCTACGACATCTACACCGCCGAGCGGACGCTCAAGGCGCTGGACTATCACAAGGCGTTCGGCTTCAACTTCGACCCCAGCCACTTCGTGCACCAGTTCTTCGACCCGGTAGAGTTCATCAACGCTTTCCCAGATCGCATCTTCCACGTGCACGTCAAGGACTCTAAGGTCCGCCTCTCCGGGCGCAACAGCATCCTCGGCTCGCACCTCCAGTTCGGCGATTACCGGCGCGGCTGGAACTTCGTCTCGCCCGGCCATGGCGACGTGGACCTACGCAACATCGTCCGCGCGCTGAACCGCATCGGCTACAAAGGCCCGCTCTCCATCGAATGGGAAGACAGCGGCATGGATCGCGAGCACGGCGCGCGCGAGGCGTGCGAAGTGACCCGCAAGGCGGACTTCACGCCGTCGTCGGTCGCCTTTGATGCGGCCTTCGCCGAGAACTAGGGACGGGGGGACGTGAGCGATGTCTGACGAGGTTGGGTTCATCAGCATGGCCGGAGCCAAAGCCGAGGGCGAGGCTCCCCATATCGGGATCGGCATGTTGGGCTACGCCTTCATGGGCAAGGCCCACGCCAATGCCTTCAAGAAGATCCCCTACATCATGTATCCGCCGGTCGCTATCCCGCGCCTGGTCGCCATCTGCGGGCGCAATGAGGAGGCGGTGGCTGAGGCAGCCAAGCGCTACGGGTACGAGAAGTACTATACCGACTGGCGCAAGCTGATCGAAGACCCGGACGTTCAGGTCTTCGACAACGGCGGGCCGAACGACATGCATGCCGAGCCATGCATCGCCGCCGCCCAGGCTGGCAAGCACGTTTTCTCTGAGAAGCCGCTGGCCCGCACCGCCGAAGAAGCCAGAAGGATGCTGGATGCCGTGCAGAAAGCGGGCGTCAAGCACCAGGTGGCCTTCAACTACCGCTTCGTGCCGGCGGTCGTCCAGGCGCGCAAGCTGATCGAGAGCGGGGCGCTGGGTCGCATCTACCACTGGCGCGCCGTCTACCTGCAGGAATGGGGTATGGACCCCAAGATGCCGACAAGCTGGCGCTTCCAGAAGCATATCGCCGGCAGCGGCGCGCTGGGCGACCTGGGCGCGCACATCATTGACCTGGCCCGCTTCCTGGTCGGCGAGCCGACCCGCGTCATGGGCATGACCCAGAACTGGCTGAAGGAGCGTCCTTCGGGCAGCGATCCGTCCAGGATGGTGCCGTCGGACGTGGACGATGCCTTCGTGGCCCTCTTCGACTTCGAAGGCGGGGCGCTGGGCACGATGGAAGCCTCGCGCTTCTGCCAGGGCCGCAAGAACTACAACTGCTTCGAGATCAACGCGCAGAACGGCTCGATCCGCTTCAACCTGGAGCGGCTCAACGAACTGGAGGTCTTCTGGGCCAACGAGGAGCCAAAGGAGACGCGCGGCTTCCACACGGCGCTGATCAGCGAGGGCTACCACCCCTACTGGTCCAACTGGTGGCCGCACGGGCACATGATCGGCTGGGAGCACAGCTTCGTCCACGAGTTCAACCACTTCTTCGACGCCATCGTCAATCACAAGGACGTGGCACCCTATGGGGCGACTTTCCTGGACGGCTACCGCAACGCCGTGATCTGCGACGCTATCGTCGCCTCGGCGGCCAGCGGGCGTGCGGTGGACATCAAGTACTAGTCTGTCCGCTCGCTGCTCTTCTTGGGCGCATGGCTTGGGTAGGGGCGTATGGCCATACGCCCCTACGGAGTGTGGCATCAGAGACGGACAGATATCAAGGTTGGCGTTTGGTCTGGGCAGCTTCTTCGCTTTACCTCACCCTCGCTCGGCGCTGACGCGCCTCGCCGCCCCCTCTCCATATGTTATGTTAGAGAGGGGGCAAGCCGAGCACAGCGAGGCTGGGGGTGAGGTCAACCAGAGTCGCCATCTTCAAGCTCCTTGTGCTGCCGTTCCTCCGACGAAGAGTCGCAGCAGTGTGATGCCCTCTCAAAGCCGGCGGCCCGGCAACTCACCAGCGATATTGGCAAGAGGGGACACGTGTCCCCTCTTGTGCAACCCCTGCACAGCAGCGCGCCTGCCGCGCACCGCAACATTCGTGACATGACGAGGAGCATCTAGCGTGGGCAATTACGATCCCCAACCGGGGCACAAATTCACCTTCGGCCTGTGGACGGTGGGTAACAGGGGGCGCGACCCGTTCGGCGTCGAGGTGCGCGATCCGCTCTCGCCGGTCCAGATCGTGCACCTGCTGGCCGAAGTGGGCGCTTATGGCGTCAATTTCCACGATAACGACCTGGTACCCATGGACGCCACACCCGCCGAGCGCGAGCGCATCGTCGCCGACTTCAAGCGGGCGTTGGCCGAGACCGGGCTGGTCGTGCCGATGGCCACTACCAACCTGTTCACCGACCCGGCTTTCAAAGACGGCGCTTTCACTTCCAACGACCCCGCCGTGCGCGCCTACGCCCTGCATAAGACGCTGCGCGCCATAGACCTGGGCGTGGAATTGGGCGCGAAGGTCTACGTCTTCTGGGGCGGGCGCGAGGGCACCGAGACCGACGCCAGCAAGAACCCGCTCGACGCCGGAAAGCGTTTCCGCGAGGCGCTCAACTTCGTGTGCGACTACGCGCTCGACCAGGGCTACGACCTCAAGTTCGCCCTGGAAGCCAAGCCCAACGAGCCGCGCGGCAACCTCTACCTGCCGACGACCGGGGCCATGCTCGGCTTCATCGCCACGCTTGATCACCCGGAGATGGTCGGCGTCAACCCGGAGGTCGCTCACGAGCACATGGCCGGCCTCAACTTCACCCACGCCGTCGCTCAGGCGTGGGACGCGGGCAAGCTGTTCCACATTGACCTCAACGACCAGCTTTTCGGGCGCTACGACCAGGACTTCCGCTTCGGCGCGGAGATGCTCAAGCAGGCGTTCTTCCTGGTCAAGTTCCTGGAAGATGTCGGCTACAGCGGCTCGCGCCACTTTGACGCGCACGCCTACCGCACCGAAGGGCCGGGGGGCGTCAAGGACTTCGCCCGCGGCTGTATGCGCACCTACCTGATCCTCAAGGAGAAGGCCGCCCGCTTCAACGCCGACGCGGAGATTCAGGGCTTGCTGGCCGAGATCAACGCCGACGACGGGGCGTATGGCTGGCTGTCTGGCGGCTACAGCGCCGAGAAAGCCGCCCGGCTCAAGAGCGCGTCGTTCGACCGCGCCGCCCTGGGCCAGCGCGATCTGCGCTATGAGCAACTTGACCAGCTCACCGTCGAGCTGCTGCTGGGTGTTCGCTAGGAGGGACTATGCGCACGCTACTCGGCCTTGATGTCAGTACGACCGGCTCCAAGGCGCTGCTGATTGACGAGCGCGGCGAGGTGATCGCCAGCCACACGACGCCACACCCCATCAGCCAGCCGTTCCCGCTGTGGAGCGAGCAGGACCCGGCGGATTGGTGGAACGGCATGGTCGCCTCGATCCGCGCGGTGCTGGCGCAGACCGGCGCCGCCGACACGATCCAGGCCATCGGGCTGACCGGGCAGATGCACGGGCTGGTCTGCCTGGACGAACGCGACGAGGTGCTGCGCCCGGCCATCCTGTGGAACGACCAGCGCACGCAGGCGCAGTGCGACGCGATCACGGCGACCATCGGCCCCTCGCGTCTGATCCAGCTTACCGGCAACCGCGCGCTGACCGGCTTCACCGCGCCCAAGATTCTGTGGGTGCGCGAGCACGAGCCTGAAATCTACGCGCGCATCCGCCACATCCTGCTGCCCAAGGACTTCATCCGCTTCAAGCTGACCGGCGATCATCACACCGACCTGGCCGGGGCGTCGGGTACGCTGTTGCTCGATGTGGCCAACCGCCGCTGGTCTCAGGCGGTGCTGGATGCGCTGAACATTCCCGCCGCCTGGCTGCCCAAAGTCCACGAGGGGCCGCAGGTGACCGGCGTGATCAGCGAGGGGGCCGCCGCGCTGACCGGCCTGCAGGCGGGCACGCCCGTCGTCGGCGGGGGGGGCGACCAGGCGGCCCAGGCGACCGGCGTCGGGGCGGTGCAGCCGGGCATCGTCGCTCTGACGGTGGGCACGTCGGGGGTGGTCTTCGCACCCCTGGCCAGCTACGCCTACGAGCCGGACGGGCGGCTGCACGCCTTTTGCCACGCCGTGCCAGGCCAGTGGCATTTCATGGGCGTCATGCTCAGCGCGGCGGGCAGCCTGCAGTGGTTCCGCGACACGCTCGCTCCGGGCGAGGACTTCGGCGCGCTGACCGATGAAGCCGGGGAAGCGCCGCCCGGCTGCGAGGGGCTGCTCTTCCTGCCCTACCTGACCGGCGAGCGCACGCCGCACCCCGACCCCCTGGCGCGCGGCGCGTTCGTCGGGCTGACGGCCCGTCACACGCGCGCTCACCTGACGCGCGCCGTGCTGGAGGGCGTGGCCTTTGGGCTGCGCGACAGCTTCGAGCTGATTAAAGCTAGCCCTGCCGGGCTGATCCACGAAGTGCGCGTGAGCGGCGGCGGGGCCAGGAGCCTGCTCTGGCGGCAGATCATGGCCGATGTGCTGGGCGTGCCGCTGGTGGTGGCGGAAGCGATAGAAGGCGCGGCCTATGGCGCGGCACTGCTGGCCGGGGTGGGCGGCGGCGTGTGGCCGGACGTGCAGACAGCGGCCATTGCGGCGGTCAAGACGGGCGCGCGCGTCGAGCCGGGCGCGGATGCCGGAGCCTACGAAGCGACCTACCAGCTTTACCGCGATCTCTACCCGCTGCTCAAGCCGGCCTTCGACCGGCAGGCGGCGCTCTGACGGGGGGGCGCTGCTCTGCGGTTTACCTCACCCCCTGGCCTCGCTACGCTCGGCCTTTCCCCCTCTCCGTTGACGGAGAGGGGGCGGCGAGGCCCGCGTCAGTGGGCCGAGCGGGGGTGAGGTTGGCACGCCACCAGCCAGCCGCGCCTTCGACCGGCAGGCGGCCCTCTGACGGGTACGGGGAATAATCACGCGCGCCATGAGCACAATTGCTGCTCGTGGCGCGCGCCTGGTTTGGGGAATGGACGGGGCGTTAGTTGCCGATGAGCTGCTTGGCCTTGCGCACTGCTGCCGAAGCATCCGGTGCGTAGCCATCGGCGCCGATCTCGTCGGCGTAGGCCTGGGTCACCGGCGCGCCGCCGATGAGAACTTTGGCCTTGTCGCGCAGCCCGGCGGCCTTGAGCGCCTCGATAGTTGACTTCATGTTGGGCATGGTCGTGGTCAGCAGGGCGGACATGGCCACGATCTGCGCGCCGTTCTGAATCTCCGCCACGAACTTCTCCGGCGCGACATCCACGCCCAGGTTGACGATCTCGAACCCGGCACCTTCGAGCATCATCGCCACCAGCGACTTGCCGATGTCGTGCAGGTCTCCCTTGACCGTGCCAATGGCCACCTTGCCGATTGGCTCAACGCCCGTCTCAACCAGCAGCGGTTTGAGCTTTTCCAGCGCTGCCGACATGGCCCGCGCAGCGATGAGCATCTCCGGCACGAAGTACTCGCCTTCTTCGAACATGCGGCCCACTTCGCCCATCGCGTCAATCAGGCCCTCGTGCAGAATCGTCTCCGGGGCTATTCCTTCAGCGAGCGCCTGCTCGACCTTTGGCACGACAACTTTGGCCTGCCCTTCAATCACAGCTTGGCGAATCTCTTGAATCAACGACATTTTGCGCGTACTCCTTTTCGCCCAGGTCATCCTGCGCCTGGAAGCCTGACGACTAAGCACCCGTAGACGGTGCCAACAAGATGGAGCGCGGCTGCTGAGGGTTGGCAGCCCTAAGCCGCAAACACCACAGCAATGATAGTCGAAATCCCCGCAGCGCACCAGTAGCCATTTGGCCCCGTGCGGTATGATTTCTCTCATGCTTATCAGGATGGCGGTCGGCCCGGCCCTGCGGGGTGCGCGTCCATTGCCGCTGTGCGCCCAAAGACGGTATCCTACAAGACATTTGCGCGCATTACCTGACTTGATTGTCAATTCTCATAAAGGGGGTTGGGAGAGGGGCCTTACGCCGAAAGAGACTTCGGAAGCCTGTTCCGGGACTGGGCGCAGCGGAGTGTCGCCGCCCCTTACGAGGCGGCGGCCTTTTTCTTGACGCGGGCGAGCGCCGCATCAATCCTGGCCAGTTGCTCGTCCGGCGCGTCGGCGCGGAAGCGCAGGATGGTGTAGGCGCGCTGCAACGGGTCGCAATAGCAGTACTGCCCCGTCTCTGGGCGCTGCACGATGCCCTGATCCACCAGCCGCTTGAGCGCCGCGTCAATGTCCGGGTCTTCGCCCGTCCAGGCGGTCAGGTATTCCTTGATGTGGGCGCGGGAGACTGGCTCTTCAGGCGCATCGGCGATGACATAGGCGACCTGGAGCGCGCGCTCCGACGCCTTGATCTCGTCGTAGGCGGAGACAAGTGTCGGCGGCGAGTTCTTGATCGCCTCGCGGATGGCCGCCGGCACGTCGCTGGCGCGGATCGTCCAGTCGCTACGGGTGCCGCTGCGCGCCTGAGCGATGTAGGCGCGCACGATACCCTCGCACAGACGGTGTGTGTAGTAAGGGAAGTTGGCCGAGTAACGCACGATCTGGGCGATCACTTCTGGCTCATGCTTCAGGCGCAGGGCGGCGAAGCCTTCGACGGCAATCTGGCGAATCTGCTCGTCGGTCAGGCGTGGGACGCGGATGGCCGTCAGGTTGCGGGCCACCGACTCGTGCACCTGGACCAGGTCTTTGGCGCTGTCGCCAATGCCCACGATGATCAGCGAGACCTGCAACTGGTTGTCGGAGATTTTCTTGATCAGCTCCGGGAAGAACTTGCGCGTGCTCTCGTCGGTGATGCGCTCGTAGTCGTCCAGGATGATCAGAGCGCGCTTGCCTTTAAGCTGGTCTACGATGACCTGCGGGCGCGGCTCCGGGTCTATCAATGGCCGGGCCGTAGTCGTTTTCTCGGTGCGCGATTTGTCTTCCATCTCGACCAACTGCGCGTTGACGACGGACCTGGCCCCGCTGATCTCCGAAGTCAGCACCTTCACAACAACATCCTCCACGCCCATCTTGGGCAGGATGGATCCCAGGATGTGCAGGAATGTGTCGCCCTCGCTGACCGAGTAGTAGATCGGCTCGATGCCCTGCAGCGAGATCATCTCCGCGCACAGCTTGGCCGAGGCGAGCCTGGCCAGCGACGTTTTGCCGACGCCGCGCTCGCCGTAAATGACGATGGCCGCGCCGAGATAGTACAGCGCGCCGCGCATGTCCTCGATCAGTTCGTCGCGCCCCTGCAAGAAGCGAATCTCGCGGACGGGCGAACGCGGCGTGAACACCGTCGGCAGGTCTTTCTCGATCAGATCGCGCACGCGCACGGGCGCCGGCCTGGTCTGTGGCTCAGGCAGGGCGAGCGGCTGCCTGGGCAGCGGCATGCGCTGCGAGTGGCGGGCCGCTTCCTTCCACCGCCGTTTCAGGCCCGTGTACAGGAGATCAATCGCTTTCAATGGTATGTGTTGCCCCCCGCTGTGAGTGCCTTGTGCGGCAGGCTGCGCCCAGGCGAAGCGGGCAACCTGTCCACATCTTCACTGTAGGCGTATTATACGCCGAGCAGACCATTCGTTGGAAATGGGCGCTTGATAGAGGAGCACGAGCAAGTTGTTGGGCAGTCGCCAGACTAGTGAGCACTCCTATACTCCCCTCGCAACAAGTCGTTCGTGGACGGGTGTGTGCAAAACCTGTCAGGCAACAGGGTCGCGCTCCTTAGCCTCACCCCTGCTCGGCGCTGGCGCGCCTCGCCGCCCCCTCTCCACGACATGGAGAGGGGGCAAGCCGAGCGCAGCGAGGCTGGGGGTGAGGCTACTGCCAGCGTCACATGTAGCACTGACAACCTTTGCACGCACCTTCGTGGACGGGTGCATTCGGATTTGGGGGCAGGTGCAGAGATCGGTTGCAGACCTCACCCCCCGGCCCCCTCTCCATACACGGAGAGGGGGAGTAAGTATCTGGCTCAGTCCCCTCTCCGCGTGTGGAGAGGGGATTGAGGGGTGAGGTAAACCCGCGCAGCGGGCCTCTCAACCGGTCCATCACAGAGCGCACAGTGGTCGCAGAGAAAGCCTCAGAGCTTTTCCGACTTTCCCCTCCGCGCCCTCGTCATCTCAGCGGTTCAAGATCACTGCCCCAAAAAGCGAATGCACCCTTCGTGGACCCCCGTGTGGCCTGGCGGGGGCACTGATGGTATACTGAGTCATTCGTTGTTACCAGCCTTACTACCAGTTCCAGGAGTAGGTCATGCGAGACTTCATCTCCGATCGTGTGCGAGCGGTGCCCCCGTCCGGCATACGCAAGTTCTTCGATATCGGCACCACCATGGCCGATGTGATCTCGCTGGGCATCGGCGAGCCGGATTTCGTTACGCCGGATGCCATCATCCGCGCGGGCATCCGTGCTCTGGAAGCAGGGCACACTCACTATACCAACAACAGCGGCACCGTCGAGCTGCGCCAGGCTATCTCTGACTACGTGGAACGACTGTACGGCATCAGCTACCATCCCGACCGTGAAATCCTGGTGACGGTCGGCGTCAGCGAGGCGCTGTATCTGGTGATAAACGCCATTCTGAACTCCGGCGACGAAGTGATCGTCCCTCAGCCGAGTTTCGTGGCCTATGGGCCAGAAGTTGTCTTTGCGGGCGGCGTGCCGATCTCCATAGACACGTATGTAGAGGACGGATTCCAGGTCACGGGCGCAGCAGTAGAAGCCGCCGTCACGCCGCGCACCAAAGCGATCCTGATCGGCTATCCCAACAACCCCACCGGCGCGGTCATGTCGCGCGAGCGCCTGCTGGAGATCGCTGCCGTCGCCGAGCGGCATGACCTGTTGGTGATCTCCGACGAGATCTACGACCGCCTGGTCTACGGGGTGGAGCACGTGCACTTCGCCATGCTGCCGGGTATGCGCCCGCGCACGGTCGTGTTGGGCGGCTTCAGCAAAAGCCACGCCATGACCGGCTGGCGGCTCGGCTACGCCGTCGGGTCGGAGGACTTGATCGCCGCCATGCGCAAGATACACCAGTATACGATCATGTCCGCGCCGACTATCGCTCAGATCGCCGTTGCTGACACGCTCGCCTACCTAGATGAGGATGTCGAGCGGATGCGCGTCGAATACGACCGCCGCCGCCGACTGATCGTGGATGGCTTCAACGAGCTGGGGCTGCGCTGCTTCGAGCCGCATGGTGCATTCTACGCCTTTCCGAACGTGAGCGCGTCCGGCCTGGACGAGCAGGCTTTCTCCGAGGCCCTGCTGCACGAGGAGCGGGTCGCCGTCATCCCTGGCTCGGCGTTTGGGGCGAGTGGGACGGGATTCGTGCGGGCGTGCTACGCCACCTCCTACGAAAAGATCGAGGAGGCGCTGGAACGCATCCGCCGCTTCATGCAGCGTCACGGCTGAAAGTGCAGCGCACACCCCCGTGCACGTTGGCGGAAGACCACCGGCGGCTGTTCGGTGGTTTACCCTACCCTGAGAGACCATGCGGAAACCTCACCCCCCACCCCCCTCTCCGTCAACGGAGAGGGGGAGTCGCTGTGCGGTTGAGTCCCCTCCCGCGTGTGGAGAGGGGATTGAGGGGTGAGGTAAATCGTAGCGCAGACCTCTCCATACGGTCTCTGAGAGGCCGATTGAGAAGCCTTATACCTGCTTCTTCCCCTCATCCCCGGCCCTTCCCTCACGAGGGGGGAAGGGGCGGACAGGCGTTGAGATCGGCTTATAGTCTGGGGCAGGTCTTCACTTGACCTCACCCCCGCTCGGCGCTGGTGCGCCTCGCCGCCCCCTCTCCGTCAACGGAGAGGGGGAAGAGCCGGGCGTAGCGAGGCCAGGGGGTGAGGTTGATCGGTCGCCCTCTCAATGCTTCTCACGCTGCTGTCCGCCCCTCCCCTGTCAGGGGTAGGTTTTTATTCTCTGAGCGAAGGGCGTCTCTATGTGCTCCGTTCAAACCGTTGAAGACCTACCCCTGACAGCGGAGGCCCCTCCCCCTGGCCCCCTCCCCAGCCGAGCTAGGGAGGGGGAAAACGTCTCATCCGGCGGTCAAAGTCCCCCTCTCTGGCTCTGCCGGAGAGGGGGATTGAGGGGGAGAGGCCTGTGGCTGGCATGGCACACTCCCCTCGGAGGCCCCTCCCCTGTCAGGGGCAGGTTTTTATTCTCTGAGCGAAGGGCGTCTCTATGTGCTCCGTTCAAACCGTTGAAAACCTACCCCTGACAGGGCGGGGTGAGCGGCTAGGTCACTCGCCCCCGGCGGCGAGAAGACCCTGCTCAATCAGATAGCGGCCCAGAAGCTCGGCGGCGAGGCGGTTGCCGCTGGCATCCAGGTGGAAGTCGAAAGCGTTGTAGACGGTCTGGCCCTCGTTCACAGCGGCCACGAAGGTGTCTGTGGCGTCCACACAGCGCCATTCCCGCTGCGCGCACTGCTCTAGCAGGGCCATCCGTCCCTCAACCAGATAGGTGATCATGTCCTCGCCGAGCGCCTCTGTGCTCCAGGCGGCGTAGACTTCCTCTTTGGTCGGGATCAGCAGGAGGACCAGCTCGGCCCCCATCCCTTCGGCGATAGTGTGAGCCTGTTCCAGGGCGGCCAGCGTGCGATCCCAGCCCCATTGCACGGACTCGTAGCGCAGGTCGTGAGACCCCATCCGCTTGTTGAACAGGACATCGTGCCCGTTGACCGCGACAACCGCCTCGCTGTCGGCGGTGTTCTCGTCGCGGCGGTCGAGCCAGTCGCGCAGCAAACGGTAGACCGCTGAGTAGTCCGCCAGGGGGCCGTAGTCGGGCACGGGATCGGAGAGGGCGGGCGGGCCGCCGAGCGCCTCGACTTCGCCGCGAATCCGCGCGTGGTCGTAGTCGTCTTTGTAGTCGTTGCCGAACCATTGCCAGACCACCACCTGGGGTTTCATCGGGACCGCATACGTGCCCATGATCATCTGGTGCGACAGCGATCCCGTCCCCGGCACGCCGAGATTCATGACGCTCCAGCCAAATTGCCGGTGAAGCTGCTCCACCCAGCAATCCTCAAAGTCCGTCCAGCAGAAGGTGAAGGAATCGCCCACCGCCACCAGGTCAACCGGCCATTGCGGCGGGGTTGTGCGGAAGCCCTCGATGCCATCCCACAGGCTGATCGTGTCGAAGGTGAACTGCGCATCCCCCCAGTGGACAGGGTAATCGGTCAGATTGGCGGGCATGCGTGCCTGGTATTCGCGGCTGGTCTCCCAGGGGAAGACCGGGATGATGTGCTCGTCGTCCCAGGGGACGCGGCGCACATGCTGGATCACGCCCTGCGCCCCGCGCGGCAGCGCATCGAAGCCGACGCGCAGCAGGACTTCGAGCATGAGCCATGCCAGCAGCAGACCTACGACAACCGCCAGCAGGCGCTTGGCTACGTTGCGCAGCAGAGAAGTCGGCGAGCGAGAGAGGGATGCTGTGGCAGCGGGCAAGGGGCCGTCTCCTGGGTCAATCAGTGGCCGACTGGGACTGTTCGGCAGCATACTCCAGGCGATAGACAGCGCCTTTATAGTCCACCAGGTATAGCTCGCCCTGCTCATCTTCGCCGAAGGATGGGATCACGAACGGCGTGTCCAGGAAGGTCTCGCTCTGCCAGGTGCCTTCCTCGTCGCGATAAGCGACCCAGACCATACCGTTGACATAATCGCCGTAGAAGTACAGGCCGTTCAGCTCGGTCAGCGTCGGCCCGCGATAGACGTAGCCGCCGGTGATACACAGCCCGACTTCGTGCCCGTACTCCAGAATGGGCGGCGTATGCTCGCCCAGGACGGTCTCATCTTCCAGGTAGGGGTGCGACGCTTCGAAGGCGCTCCACCCGTAATTCTCGCCCCCCTTGCTGCTGGCCGGCTGGAAATCCACTTCTTCATAGCGCCACTGACCCACATCCCCAATGTACAGATCGCCGGTCGCCCGGTCGAAGCTAAAGCGCCAGGGGTTGCGCAGACCCATCGCCCAGGCTTCGGGCACATAGGCCGGATCGTCCAGGAAGGGATTGTCGTCCGGCACGCGGTAGGTCTCGGCGTTCACATCGAGGCGCAGCATCTTGCCCAGGTACAGGCCCGGTTCCTGCGAATTGTAGTTTGGCTCGGCGGGCCGCCCGCCATCGCCAAAGCCCATGTACAGGTACCCGTCGGGGCCAAAGGCGATATTCCCGCCGTTGTGATCTTCAAAGGGCTGGTCAACCGTCAGCAGGATGACGGCGCTGGACGGGTCGGCCCGGTTGGGATCATCGGCGGAAACGTGATAGCGCGCCAGGACGCTGTCTCCCTGGTGGTTGGTGTACGAGACGAAGAAGATGCCGTTCTCGCGGTAGTTGGGATGGAAGGCCAGGCCGAGCAGGCCCTGCTCGGTGTAGATTCCGCTGTAGACGCCATCGGGCAGCAGACTGCTGATGTCCAGAAATGGCTCCGGGAGCACCTGGCCATCTTCGATGATCAGAATCGTGCCAACCTGCTCGACGACGAACAACCTGTTGGAGCCGTCGCCGGCGTGGAAGAGACCCAGCGGAATGTCGAAGTTATCGGCGATTTTGACCCATTCGTAGGTGACATCGCGCCAGACGACAGTGGTCTGCGCCGCAGCCGACGCGCTGTCTATGATGGTCTTGTTGTTCACTTCGCGGACGTAGGCGATGACCTTGAGCAGATCGTCCTCCGTCAGGTTGGGATTGCCACCGCGCGCGGGCATTTCGTAGCCGGTCACGTTGTCCGGATCGGTCGTGGCGCGCCCGTCCTTCAAGAACTGGAGCAGTTCCTCATCTGTATGGTCGCGAATGAAGACGTTCTCGGAAAGGTCCCTGCCGATGCGGTGACTGGTCACGCCTGCTGCGCCGACGTTGTGGCACGAAAAGCAGTTGCCCTGGTAGACCGTGCGCCCTTCCATGACGGTTTCCAGGGGATAGCTCAGGTTCTCAACATCAACCTGGGCTTCGAGGGCAGGCAGGTTTACCGGACGCAGGTTGTTGGCGTCAATGTAAGCTTCGACTTCGCGCCAGCGAGCCACCTTGATGAGGGTGATCAGGTCGTTGATCTGGGGCGTGGTCAGGATGCCGTTTTCGTTGGCGGAGAAGGCCACCATCGCCGTGCCGAGGCGTCCGCGCGCGATGGTCTTGAACAGCTCGCTGTCCGACTGAGCGCGCACGGAGGAGGCGTTGAGGGGAAGGGCCTCGTTCAGTCCCTCGCCGGATGCTCCGTGACACTCCACGCAGTTGATGGCGTAGAGTTCCCTGGCGCGTGCCACCGCCTCGGCCTGCTGCGCTGTAAGCTCGTCCGCTTGCCGGTTCGGTTCGCGCAGCATGTTCAGCCCCAGTAGCAGAATGAGCAGGATCAGAGCCACAAAACCAACTTTGAGCATGGACGTTGACAAGGAGACTTCTCCCTCACAAATCGTGACCGGTCAGGGCTTGCCCAGCCTGGGATCAGTCACGCTCTGGCACGTGAACGCCGGGCAGCACGCGCGTGGGTCTGCTGCTCCCAGGCAGGGGCTTCTCTGGCGTGGCGGGAGCATAGACGAGATCCTCCGGCCCGGTCGTCGTCCGGCGGAGCGCTTGGCGCGTGTCCACCTTAAGGCGGTCGCCTTCTATCAGCACGGGGAAACGATCCAACGGGCGCGGTGCGGGGGGATTGATCACCGCACCATTGCGCTCGAACTCTGAGCCATGACACGGGCAGCTAAAGCGGGCGCGCGCGGCGTCCCAGCTCACGACGCAGGCCAGGTGCGGGCACTTGCTATGCAGGGCCAGGAAACCACCATCCTCAAAGCGGAGCAGGAAGAGGCGCGCCTGGTCGAAGGGGGTTATGGTTCCCGGAGGGAAGTCGGTCAGCAGGCCCAGCGTGATCACCGCGCCGAAGTTCCCCTCCACCGGGCGCGAGGCCAGAAAGCGCAACCCCAGACAGGCAGCTTGCCCCGCCGCAAAAGCGGTGAGCACCCGCCATGCCAGGCCGAAGAAATCACGCCGGGTCAGGCTGACCTCTTCCTGGACCGGTTGCTCGCCAGAACGCTCAGCCCTTGCCAGGTCTATCTGTCCCACGGTAGCACCAACACCATGTTTTCGCCGCGAAAGAAGACGCCGACGACGGTCAGGGTGACGAAGGCCGTGAACAACAGGGTGAAGAGCGCCAGATTGCGCTCGCTGCGTGTGGCCCCTCGCCTGCCCAACCCCCAATAATATACCGCCAATACTCCCAGAATGGCACCCACAGGGATGAAACCGTTGCTGACGGCGGTGGGTAGAGAGGGCAACAAAGCGGGCAGATCGAGCCAATACTCGTCGAGCACTACCCAGGCTGCGGTCACGACCGCGCCCAGCGCGAAGTTGAGCGCGGCCAGGCGGCGTCCGCGCCGCGAGCGGAACCAGATGCCCACCACATCTCGCTCTGGACGTGGGTCAGGGTCCAGATAGGGTAGCAGGAACAGACCCAGCGCGGCGAGTCCGGGAATCACGACGGTGACGAAGGCCGGGTGGAAATGCAGCAGCAATTCCTGGAAGCCCATG
>JAGPFT010000134.1 GCA_018056405.1 Anaerolineae bacterium | reverse complement strand
ACTCCGCGCCGGGCACAAAGACTGCGCCCATCGCTGGCACTGACACAACCTCAGTGCTCAACACCAGTTCACTCTCCCTGCCGTACAACAGGCTGACGTAGGGGGCGGAGACCCAGCCACGAATGCCCTGGTAGTCCACCAGATACCACGCGCCGTTGCGATTGCGCGCTTCAACCTCGAAGGTTGCTCCTTGCGGCACCGAGGCGATGATCTTCGACGCATACAGCGTCGCGCCGTCGCGCATCCGCACCGTATCAATGGCCTGCCCCTGCAAGAAACGGCGCGGCGGGCCGTCGGGCGGCAACGCCGGCGGCGCAACCTCGACCGCGAGGCGCGGGATGTCGTCCACGAAGTCCGGCTGACCGCCGCCGGTCGTGTCCTGGTTCTTGGCGTCGTCCGTCGAGTAGAGATAGACCCAATCGTTGCTCACCCAGCCTTCGGTGCCATCACCCAGGTCAATGAGCAGCCACGACAGATCGGGCGCACCACCAAGCACCAGGTACTCATCCGGGTAAAAGACCTGAGCGATGGCCGGATAGCCCAGGCCAGGCCCCGTGCGCACGTTGACGTTGTATCCCGTCACAGCCGCGTAGACGACTGCCGGGGCCGGTGGCACCACCGGTGTGGGAGCAACGCCGCCCCCGCCCGCGCCGGTTCCATCCACCTGGAACCAGCGCACGAGGATACGCGCCTCGCCGGTCGCCTCGTAGTACTCCACCTTGAGGTCGTGGTTGCCCGCCGTCAGCGCGGAGACATCAGCCTCATAGGTGCGGTAGCCTTCCGGGTTGCCGTGCCACTCGTTGAGAATCTGCGTCACGTCAATCCACATGCGCACGCCATCATCCGCGCCGACCTGGAAGCGCCAATGCCCCGACGCCGGGATGTTGACGGTCGCCGTCCAGCGCACGCTGAAGTTGTCAGCATTGACGCCGCCCCCTGGCGAGCCGGTGCCCCAGTTGAAGTTGATGTCCCCATCCACGCGGGTCAGGGTCGGCGCGGCAGAGAGATCCAGGTTGTTGTAGTACGACGCATTCCACGTCGCCGGGCCATAGACTGTTCCGGTGCCGCCGGCAGGCGCGCCGCCACCATACCACCACTCGACCTTGACCCCAGCATTGCCAGTGGCCTCGAAGTACTCGACCTTCAGATCGTGGTTGCCCGCCGTAAGCTGGTCAATGCTGACCTCGTAGGTGCGGTAGCCCTCGGGGTTGCCGTGCCACTCGTCAACAAGGGGCGTCACGTCAATCCACAGGCGCACGCCATCATCCGCGCCAACGCGAAACGTCCATTTGCCCGCCGTCGGGAAGTTGACCGTCTTCGTCCAGCGCGCGCTGAAATTGTCGGCAGGCACCGCCGGATCGGGCGAGCCGCTCGCCCAGTTGAAGTCAATCCGGTCGTCAATGCGCGTGAGCACCGGACTGCCAGAGAGCGACCCATTGTTGAAGTACTGGGCGTTCCACTGCGTGCCGGGGTTCGCCTCAGCCATCTTCGCCGGACCCAGTGCAAGCGGCCCAAGCCCCAGAATTGCCGCAAGACTCATCGCGGCGATCACAATCCAGATCGTCAGATTTCGCATGGCAATCTTCCTAAACTATCCCTCGCTTGGCACAAAAGCCCTGCGTTCGGGATTATAGAGAAGGCCCCTGCTTCTGGCAAACTCTGTTCGCCTGACGGAATCATGACGCCGATGTTTTACCCACCAATGCCCCCACCCCTCGCCCCTCCCGCACGCTGCGCGGAGGGAAGGGGAGCAAACCCGTCACTTTTCTCCCTTCCCCCCTTGTGATACTGTTGGCGAGATGCCTCCGTAGGGGCGTATGGCCATACGCCCCTACGGGGGCGCAGCAGAGCAGCGCCCCTACGAGACCGGCGTGAGGGATTCGCCAACAGTATCGCTTGCGGGGAAAGGAGCCGGGAATGGGGGGAACAGGCGCGGCCCAAGATGTGGGCAATGTATAGACGCTGCGCGGAGAGAGGGGTATAGACTCGCGGTTTGGCTCTCCTCCCCCCCCCGTACGGGAGAAGGAGCCGGAGGATGGGGGGCAAGCTCGATCCGAGACGCAGGTAATCTACAGATCATGACGCAGCGCCAGCAGCGCGCTCCAGGATATGCAGAGTTTGCCCGGCGGCGCGCTCCCAGGTGAACGCCTCCGCTTGCCGGAATCCGCGCCGAACCAGGTCGGCGCGCAGGCCCTCGTCGTCCACCACCCGGCCAATCGCCTGCGCGATGGCCGCCACATCGCGCGGGTCTACCAGCAGCGCCGCATCGCCGGCCACTTCGGGCAAGGAGGACGTGTTGCTGGTGATGACCGGCGTGCCGCAGCGCATCGCTTCCAGCACGGGGAAGCCAAACCCTTCATATAGCGTGGGGAAGACCAGGGCCAGCGCCCCGCTGTAGAGGGCCGCTACATCGGCATCCTCGACGTAGCCGGGCAGGATCACGCCCTCCACGCCCGTCGTCCACGATGGGTCGTAGAGCCAGCCCCGCTGCCCGGCCAGCACGAGCGCCACGTCAGTGCGCCCGCTTGTCTCGCGCCAGCGCGCATAGGCCCGCACGATGCGCGCGATGTTCTTGCGCGGCTGAAGCGTGCCCACAAACAGCAGGTAGCGCGCCGGGAGCCGGTAGCGGGCGCGCACTGCTGCCAGCCGCCCCGGATCGCTGACGGGCATGAGCGCCGCGTCCACGCCCGGATAGACGAGCGCGATGCGATCCTCAGGCGCACGGTAATGGGCGGCGATGTCGCGGGCCGTCGCCAATGAGTCGGCGATGATGCGCGTCGCCCGGCGGACGCTGTGCTGCGTAGACCAGGCCAGGTAGCGCCGGGCCAGAGCGCTGTGCGCTTCGGGGAAGTAAACATAGCCCAGGTCGTGCACGGTGACGACCGCCGGGCCGGGAAACCACAAGGGCAGCGTGTGCGCGGGGACAAAGGTCACGTCCGGGCGGGTGCGGGCCAGGGCCAGGGCCAGGCGGGTGTGCGTCCAGGCGCGCGGCCAGGGCAGCACGCGCTGTGCAACGCGCGGCCCCAGCGGAAATAAGTCACGCGGCGGGGCGTCGCGGAAGTATAGCAGAAAGCGGTGCGGCGACTCCAGCGCGATCAGCGCGCGGGTGAGCTGCAGGGCGTAGTTCTCGGTGCCCGTGCGCCGGGCGCGCGTAGTCTGGCTGGCGTCAATGGCGATGGTCAGCGCCTGCATCGCCGCTCACCTCGCGCCGCGCCGGAAGGCCGCCGGCAGCAGCCCTACCCCCAACACGGCCAGCAGCAGCGGCCAGTAGTCGGCCACGTCGTCCAGCATCTGCGCGTCGGCTGTGCCGCTCGTCACCCAATAGGCCGCGCCGCCGGCGACCGTCGCCAGCACGGCCAGCAGCACCAGCCGCGCGTCGTGGCCACGCTCCAGCAGGAACGTGACCAGCAGCGTGAGGCCAAGCGACCACAACAGGGCGGGCCACCACTCACGGGCATCGGGCTGCAGGTCAATGCCGTAGGCGATCACGCCGATCACGCCGGCGGTGATCCAGATGTACAGCCCCAGGAACAGCAGGCCGCGCTCGCGCCGCCCGAACAGCAGCGCGTGGAAAATGAAGGTGAAGCCCACGCCCAGCACGGTTAGCTCAACCAGGGCCAGCGTCGAGAGATCGGGCACGTCAGCCAGGTCGTGTTCGCGGGCCAGCAGGTACGCGCCGAGCGCGATCAGCAGCAAGGCCAGCGGCAGCATCCCGATCTGGTGGCGCAGGCGGCGGCGGAAGCTCTGCGCACGCGGCGCGCGCAGCCGCTCCGTCTGGTCGAGCGCGCCGATGGCCGCTCCCACACGCTCTATCTCGGCACGCTCCGCGTCGGTCTCCGCGCGGGGCTGCGCCGCGAACACTTCATCCGGCAGAACCGGCTCATCGGGCAGCGCGCCCAGCGCCTCGTCGAGCGCCGCCCCGCCCTCATCCTCTGCCGCATAGCCTTCCAGCGCTTCTAGCTGTTGCTCGAAGTCTTCCACCGAGCGCAAGGGGAACTCGCCAGCAGCGAGCGCCTCATCGCCGGGCGTGTTCGTCTCGTGCGGGAAGTCCGGCGTGTCGCTCTCTTCCCCCCCGTAGCCGTCATAGAATTCGCGTTTGTCGGCCATGCTGCTCGTCCTCCTCAGGAGTATTGTAGCCGAAAGCAGGCCCGCGCGCACGCTACGCAAAATGCGTCCGGCAGGGTAAAATATTCTTAGCAAAGAAGCCAACGACTGGGGCGTGGGGAGTCATTGAGCACAGAGAGTTCGCGTGCAGAGCGGCTGACTATTGTCGGCGTACCAGTGGACATAGCCACGTTCGACAGCCTGTTGGCGCAAATCGCCGCATGGATCGCCCAGGGCGACCGCGCCCACCAGATTTGCACGATCAGCCCGGAGTTCGTCATGATCGCCCAGGACGATTCCGCCTTCATGCGCACCCTGCACGAGGCCGACCTATGTGTGGCCGACGGCGTGGGGCTGCTGCTGGCGGCGCGTATCCTGGGCCGCCGCCTGCCGGAGCGCGTCACCGGTTCCGATGGCGTGCCGTTGATCGCCCGGCGGGCCGCCGAGCGCGGCTGGAAGCTCTTTCTGCTGGGGGCGGCTCCCGGTGTGGCTGAGCAGGCCGCCGCCCGGCTGGTGGCTGAGAATCCCGGCCTGCGCATCGCTGGAACCTACGCGGGCAGCCCGGCCCCCGACGAGGAAGAGGACATCCTCGCCCGCGTCAACGCCAGCGGCGCGGATATTCTATTCGTGGCCTATGGCGCGCCGCACCAGGACGTATGGATCGCCCGCAACCGCGACCGGCTGTCGGTTGCGGTGGCGATGGGCGTCGGCGGCACGTTCGACTTCATCGCCGGGGTGGTGCCGCGCGCCCCGCGCTGGATGCGCCGTCTGGCCCTCGAATGGCTGTACCGGCTGGTGCGCCAGCCCTGGCGCTGGCGGCGGATGCTGCGGCTTCCTCGCTTTGTCTGGGCCGTGCTCACCTACCGCGAGCGCCCGCTGCGCCGCGCCCAAGGAGACGCTGACCAGTGACCATCACCCTGGACGTTTCGGCGGCAGTCAACAGCCGCGCCGGGCTGGGGCGCTACGCTCACTCGCTGGCCAACGCGCTCATTGCTGAGATGGACTCGCCCCCCACCCTGTTCTACAACCGCACCGCCCAGGCGCGCACCTTCCCTGAATGGGAGCACATCCCGCAGCGCTCCATCGGGCTGGGCTACAAACCCTGGCGGATGCTGGTCTGGCTGGGCCAGCTTGGGCGTCTGTCGTTCCGGCGCATGGTGCCGGACGCGACCCTGTTCCACGCCACCGAGCACCTGCTGCTGCCCCTGCGCGGCGTGCCCACCGTCCTGACCGTCCACGATCTGATCTACAAGCTGTTCCCGCAGCACCACAAACGGCTGAACTACTGGTATCTCAACGCGGCCATGCCGCTCTTCGTGCGCCGGGCGGACGCGATTATCGTCATCTCGCAGGCGACCAAGAACGATCTGATCCGCCACTACCACACGCCCGACCACAAGATCACCGTCGTGCACGAGGCCGCCGCGCCGCACTTCCGCGTAGCGCCGCAGAGCGAAGTCGCCCGCGTGCGGGCCAAGTACGGCCTGCCGGAGCGCTTCCTGCTGGCGGTGGGCACCATCGAGCCGCGCAAGAACCTGAGCCGTCTGGTCGAGGCGCTGAGCCGCCTGCGCCGCGACGATCCGCATCTGGGGCTGGTCGTCGTCGGGGCGAAGGGCTGGCTGTACGAGCAGTTCTTCACCCGCGTGGAGGAGCTTGGCCTGCAAGAGGCCGTCCTGCTGCCGGGCTACGTGCCTGACGAAGACCTGCCCGCCGTCTTCCGCGCGGCGACCGTCTACGTGATGGCTTCGCTCTACGAGGGGGCCGGCCTGCCCGTGCTGGAAGCGATGGCCTGCGGCGCGCCGGTTGTCAGCAGCCGCGAATCGAGTATGCCAGAGCTGGGCGCGGACGTGGCCCGCTACTTCAATCCGTATGATGTCCAGCAGATGACCGACGTGATCGGCCTGGTGCTGAATGATGACGCGCTGCGCGCGCAGATGGCCGCCGCCGGCCCGGAACGCGCCGCCCGCTTCTCATGGCAGCGCGCTGCCCGCGAGACGCTGACCGTCTACCGGCGCGTGATGCATTAGCGTGCTGCCCCCGACCGATTAGGGCCTTATGCCAGTTTTCGCTATGTTGTCTCGATGCTCGGCGTGTTTACCCCTCCCTAAATCCCTCCCCGCAAGCGGAGAGGGACTTGCGCGGCCCGCACTCCCCCTTTCTCCGTTTACGGGGAAAGGGGGCCGGGGGGATAGGGGTAAACCAACCCGATCTAGCCTAAGGACTGATTAAGGCATTGGAGCACCCCATGAACACCTATCCCTCTTTCTACAACCCCACTAAAGTTGGGACGCTGGCCCCGCCAGATAGCGCCGCCGCCATCGCCGCCGGCCTCGCCGCCGGGCTGCCGCCCGCCGAAAACGACGCCCGCCGCCTGATCTTGCTGCTGGTAGACCCCCAGGTGGATTTCATCCACCCTGACGGTGCGCTGAGCGTGCCAGGGGCCGTTGACGACACGCGGCGCACAGTCGCCTGGATTTACCGCCACGCGGCGGAGATCACGACGATCAGCGCGTCGCTGGACAGTCACCTGCCCACGCAAATCTTCTTCGCCACGTGGTGGCGCGACCCTGCGGGGCAACACCCGGCCCCCTTCACCGCCATCAGCGCCGCCGACGTGGAGGCCGGGCGCTGGCTGCCCGTCTACGAGCCGGAATGGTCACGCGAGTACGTGCGGGCGCTGGAGGTCAGGGCCAAGAAGCTGCTCATGATCTGGCCCTACCACACGCTGATCGGCACGCCCGGCCACGCCATCACCCCGGCGCTGTACGAGGCCATTGCCTACCACAGCGCCGCGCGGGAAGCACAACCGCGCTTCGTGCCCAAAGGGTCGCTGCCCAAGACGGAACATTACTCGCTGCTGGAGCCGGAGGTCAAGGTGCCCGATCACCCGGAGGGCGGGCTGAACACAGCCTTCCTGGAGACGCTGGCGACCTACGACCTGGTGTACGTGGCCGGGCAGGCCAAGAGTCACTGCGTGCTGGAGACGCTGGCCTCGGTCATGCGCGCTTACCAGGATCGCCCAGAGGAAATCGCCAGGTGGCGCGTGCTGACCGACTGCATGTCCTCAGTCGCCCACCCGGAGATTGACTTCGACGCGCTGGCTGAGTCTACTCTGGCGAGCTACGCCGCGCAGGGGTTGCGCCTGGTGAAGTCCGCCGATCCCATCGGGTGAGGGGCGCGAGAGCGCGTGCAGAACTCCCAGGCAGAGGTGCCGCTCCGCTGCGCTCCGGCTACCTCACCCCCGCTCGGCGCTGGTGCGCCTCGCCGCCCCCTCTCCGTGATGGGTCAAGGGCGGACAGGCATTGAGATTGGCCTACAGTCTGGGGCGGCTCTTCACTTTACCTCACCCCCGCTCGGC
>JAGPFT010000133.1 GCA_018056405.1 Anaerolineae bacterium | reverse complement strand
TCTCAACCGGTCCATCACAGAGCGCGCAGTGGTCGCAGAGAAAGCCTCAGAGCTTTTCCGACTTTCCCCTCCGCACCCTCGTCATCTCAGCGGCTCAAGATCACTGCCCCAAAAAGCGAATGCACCCGGAAGGAGTCGGTGTGTGTGTTCGGGCGACACTGTGCTACATTCTGGGCGGTCATCAGTCTGCATTTGAGGGAGAGAGCATCCATGCCCGCTGTCGGTGAGAAAGCACCCGATTTCGCCCTGAAAAATCAGAACGGGGAGACCATCCGCCTGAGCGATTTTCGCGGCCAGAAGGTCGTCCTCTTCGCTTTTCCGAAGGCCGGCACGCCTGGCTGCACCACCCAGGCGTGTGGCTTCCGCGACCAGTTCCCCAAGATCGAGGTTGCCAACGCGGTGGTGCTGGGCCTTAGCCCGGACGAGCCAGAGGACTTGCTCAAGTGGAAGCAGGACGAGAACCTGCCCTACGACCTGCTCTCCGACCCCGATCACGCCGTGCTGGAGGCGTGGGGCGTGTGGGGCGAAAAGTCCATGTACGGCAAGCCCTACAGGGGCGTGATCCGCTCGCACTGGATCATTGACGAAGAGGGGCGGATCGCCGACGCGCAGATCAAGGTCAGCCCGACAGACAGCGTGGCGCGGGCGGTAGCGTTCCTGGGCAGGTAGCGGTGCCCGCACGCATTAGGCTAAGCCGCCTCTCCCTCTAAATCCCCCTCTCCAGCCGAGCTAGAGAGGGGGACTTTGGCCGCCAGATGTGGTGCTTTCCCCCTCTCTGGCTTCGCCGGGGAGGGAGCCAGGGGGAGGGGCTTCCCGCCTGGGTGTTCTTACAGATACCATAGCTAAATGCGGATGGATAGCATTCCCGCCGCTACACCGTCACTGCATAGGCCATCAACGCCGTCAGCGCCGCCGCGAGAGCCTGTTGTGCACGTACAACCCCTATCTTTCCCCAGTGGTTTTGGGTAGCTCCTGGTCTTACCTCACCCCCGTCTCGGCGCTGGCGCGCCTCGACACCCCCTCTCCATGCATGGAGAGGGGGAAAGGCCGAGCGCAGCGAGGCCAGGGGGTGAGGTCAACAGAGCGCCTCTCTCCCTGGTCGAGAGTGCCAAGTCTGTAAGACGCTCTACACCGTCACTGCATAGGCCATCAACGCCGTCAGCGCCGCCGCGTAAGCGACCGACGCCAGCGCCCACCGCCTGATCGGGTTCCTGTCCACGATGCTGAAGCCGCTCTCGGCGGTGGGATCGCGCTGGAGCCGGTAGGCCGGCCCGATAAACCAGGCCAGGACGACACCCCCCGCCAACCCGCCGATGTGCCCGGCGTTGTCAATGCGGAAGTTCGTCGCCCCTGTTGAGGCGAAGAAGCCCAGCCCCAGGTTGATCAGCATCAGGACAACCAGCTGAGTCAGGTGTTGGCGTCCGGCGGTGCCGTGTAGCTCGCGGTGCTGGTAGAAATAGACCATCTCCGCGCCGAAGATGGCGAAGATGGCCCCCGACGCGCCGACTGATGGTGCATCGGTGAAGATGAAGCTGGCGAGCGAGCCGGACAGCCCGCCGAGTAGGTAAATGATGGCGAAGCGGGGCGTGCCGAACAGCGCCTCGACATCGCGCCCCAGCACGAACAACGCATAGCCGTTGAAGATGAGATGCGTCAGGTTCAGGTGCAGGAACATTGAGGTGAACAGCCGGTAATACTGGCCGTCGCGGATCGCCTCGTTGATCTTGGCCCAGTCGTTCAGGAAGAAAATCTGCTCGCGGGCGGACAGGCTGAAGAAGTAGAAGAAGATGAGCACGATGACGCCCAACAGCACGTAGGTGAGGCGCGGCTCGGCGACCGCCATGCGCACGGCGACGCGGCGCACGCCAGAAGGCTGCGGCGGTTCGGGCGAGTCGCCGGAGGGCTGGGGCGGCTGGAAGGGATGTCTCATGGGGTGGTCCTTGTGGTCATGAGTCAGGAGTGCTGAGGCAGGAGTCATGAGTCGGGTCTCGCGGCTCATCACTCAAGACAGGCGATCTGCCGATCCAGCTTGGGACCGGTTCTGCACCAGATTGTACCCCAATCTCGGCGCGCATCGCTCGTATCCAGCATGAGAGTCGCGTTAGAACTCCGGCCCCGCAGCAAAGGGAAGCGAGCGCCCGCAGTGATTACCGGGCGTTCTCACCAGAGAGGGGCCTCACATGCCCATAATGGAAGAGCAGTGAGGATGGGAGCATGGAATATGGCAGGGGGTACATATCAACAGATCATTCGGCTAGCCGAGCAACTCGCGCCGCAGGAACAACGCGCGTTCGTGGACTATCTCCAGAGTCTTCGGCGGCACCGGCTGACCAGAGAAGAGCGTCTGAGCCTGTCCGAGGTGATGATCACCGATCTGGGTCCCATCGTGCCAGATTTCTCCTTCCGCCGCGAGGAGTGGTACGGCGTTGAAGCTAACTGAAAATGACGGGACACATTCCCCTGAGGAATGTGCCCCGTCCCTGATTTGGCCTACCACCCGCGCCCGGCGATGCGCTCCTCGACCGGCAGGGTCGTCACGCCGATGCCGACCATTGGCTCGCCCAGGTCGCGGCTGACCTCGGCGATGATCTTCGGGTCGCTGAAGTGCGTCACCGCCTCGACGATGGCCTTCGCTCGCCTGGCCGGGTTGCCGCTCTTGAAGATGCCGGAGCCGACGAACACGCCGTCCACGCCAAGCTGCATCATCAGCGCGGCGTCGGCAGGGGTGGCCACGCCGCCCGCCGCGAAGTTGACCACCGGCAGCCGGCCCAGCTCAGCGGTCTCCTTGACCAGCTCGTAGGGCGCGCCGATCTCCTTGGCGTAGGTCATCAGCTCGTCTTCGCGCATGGTCGTCAGGCGGCGAATCTCGCCGAGCACGGCGCGGGCGTGACGCACCGCCTCAACCACGTCGCCGGTGCCGGCCTCGCCTTTGGTGCGGATCATCGCCGCGCCCTCGCCGATACGCCGCAGCGCCTCGCCCAGGTTGCGGCAGCCACAGACGAAGGGCACGTTGAAGTCGTGCTTGTTGATGTGGAACTGCTCGTCGGCGGGCGTCAGCACTTCGCTCTCGTCAATGTAGTCCACGCCAATGGCTTCGAGCACCTGCGCCTCGACGAAGTGCCCGATGCGGCACTTGGCCATGACCGGGATGCTGACCGAGGCCATGATGCGCTCGATCAGGCCGGGATCGCTCATGCGGGCCACGCCGCCGCTGGTGCGAATGTCCGCCGGGACGCGCTCCAGGGCCATGACGGCGACGGCGCCGGCTTCTTCGGCGATCTGCGCGTGCTCGGGCGTGACCACGTCCATGATCACGCCACCCTTGAGCATCTGCGCCAGGCCGCGCTTGAGGGCGACCGTGCCCTTCTGCGCGCCGTTGTTGGAGGTGGGGGTTTCGTCTGCCATGGGTTTCTCTCCTTATGCTTGTATCGCGCACGGCCTATGTAGCCTCTACGCGAGAAATCCCGAAAACAGTCGCCAGCCTTCAGCGACCAACATTAGTGTTGCAGGGGCGCTGTTCTGGTCGCGTCCCCACCACTCTTCCCGCCGCGCTCCTGATCACCGCTTGCTCCTCACAGGATCGGCGCGCGGCGCACCGACGGGGCATACGTCCGCTGCCAGGCTTCCCAGGCCGCGCCCAGTCGCCGGAAACCTTCTTCGATGCGCGCGGGTGGGTGCGCAGTGAAGTTCAAGCGGATGTGGCGGCTTCCACCGCCGTCGGTGTAAAAGAGCGTGCCGATGGCATAGGCCACCCCGTGCTGGATGGCCGTGACGTAGAGTTCGGCGGCGGTCGGCCCGTCATCAGGCAGGCGCACCCACAGGTACATCCCTCCGCTCGGCTCGGCCCACTGCGATCCGGGCGGCAGGTAGCGCGTCGCCGCCGCGCACGCTGCCGCGCAGCGCTCGCGTAGCTCAAGGCGCACGCGGTTGAGGTGCCCCACCAGCATCCCGTTGGCCAGGAAGACGTGGATCGCGCGCTGGTTCAGGCCGGGCGTGCAGATGTCCGCCGCCTGCTTGACGCGGGCCAGTCGCTCGCGCAGCGGCCCGCTGGCGATCACGTAGCCGATGCGCGTGCCCGGCAGCAGAATCTTGGAGAAGCCGCTGGCGTGCAGCACCAGGCCACTCTCGTCGAGCGCCTTGAGCGGCGGCGGGGGTGTTCCCCGGTAGCCTAGCTCGTGATAGACCGCATCTTCCAGCACGGGGATGTTGTGCTGCGCGGCCAGCGCCAGAAGCTGCCGCCGCCGGTGCAGGGGCATCACCGCGCCCGTCGGATTGTGGAAGGTCGGCGCGGCGTAGATCAGGCCGGGGCGATGCTCGCGGATGGCGGCTTCGACGGCTTCCAGGCGCATCCCGTCGCCGTCCACCGGCACGCCGACCGGACGCACGCGCCGCGCGTGAGCGATGTCGAGCAGACCCAGGTAGGTCGGGTTGGCCGTGATCAGGGCGTCACCCTCGCCGAGCACCGTCTGCACGACGAGATCGAGCGCCTGCTGCGTCCCGCCGGTGATCAGCACGTCATCGGGCTGACAGTGGATGCCCAGCGACGACACGTACTCGGTCACGCCGGCGCGCAAAGGCGGGTAGCCGTCCACCTCCTCATAGGCGACCGCTGCCGCCCCGTCGCGGTCCAGCACCAGGTTAAGCGCGCCGCGTAGCGCCTCGACAGGCAGGAAGTCTTCCGGCGGCGCGCCGCCGCTGAAGGCGATCACGCCGGGCTGCTCGGCCAGGCGCATGATCTCGCGCATGGGGATGTCTGGCGCGCCGGGGAAGTGGCGAGATGCCGCTTCAGAGCTGCGCGCAGGCGCGCGCCCACCGCTGACGTAGGTGCCGCGCCCGGCGTGCGCCGCGATCAGCCCCTCCGCCTGCAACTGGGCGTAGGCACTGACCACGCTGATCCGCCCGATGCCAAGCTGGCGAGCCAGGTCGCGCGTGGGTGGCAGGCGGTCGCCGGGGGCCAGACGCCCGCTCTCGATCTGCGCGCGAAAGTGGCGCGCGATCTGCTGGTAGAGCGGCTCCAGCGAGTCCTTGATGAGCGTCACGTCGAGAAAACGGGTTTCCATGCCTTGATCGTAACAGGACCATAGGGCCGCGTACAGGGCCAATTAGGACCAATAAGGAACTTCGGGCGGCGCAGCTCCGCGCGATCTGCGCTACAATATCGCTGCGCCTGATCGCCCATTCCTCGGAGACTCGCCCGGCCCATGACCGACGCACCCCCGCGCAACCTGCTCTTCGTCTCCGCCTACAGCGGGCTGGGCGGCGGCGAGAGCGTCCAGCTTAACCTGATGGCGGCGCTCGACCACCATCGCTGGCGGCTGCATCTGGTCTGCCCGCGCGAAGGGGGCCTGCCCGAAGCGGCACGCGCCCTCGGCGTGACGGTGCATCTGCTGCCCTATCGCGGCGCGACGGCCTGGTTCGTCCCGGCGATCTGGACGCGCTTTCCGGTTGCGCGGCGGCTGGCGGCGTTGGCTCGCGCACAGGGCATTCACGCCATCCACAGCGACTACCACTCGCTGCCCTTCGCAGCAGCGGCGGGGCGCGCGGCGGGCGTCCCTGTCCTCTGGAACGCGATGGGTTGGTGGTTCCCGGCCCGACCCTGGCAGCGCCGCTTCTTTCGGACGCAGGTGACGCAGATCATCGCCATCACCCAGGCGGTGCGCGACCGCTGGCTGGCCGCGTCGGGATCGTTCCTGGCGGCGGAACGCATCCCCGTGCTCGTGCCCGGCGTAGACCCCGATCACTTCCACCCCGGCGTGGACGGGTCGCCAGTGCGCGCCCGGCTGGGCATTGGGCCGGACGTGCCGCTGGTGGGCATGATCGCCCGCTTCCAGCGCGTCAAGGGGCACGATGTCTTCCAGGCGATGGCCCGCCGCGTCGCCGCGCAGATGGCGGAGGCGCGCTTCGTCGTGGCCGGTGAGAACGTCTTCGGCGTCGGCAAGGACGAAGCCTACAAGCGGCTCATTCTCGACGCGGCGGGAGCCGACCCGATCCTGCGCGAGCGCCTGACCTATCTCGGCTTCTGGGACGACGCGCGCCAGGTCATCGCCGCCTCGGATGTCATTGTCTGCCCGTCGCGCTTCGAGTCGCTGGGCATGGTGCACCTGGAGAGCATGGCCATGAGCCGCCCGGTGGTCAGCATGGACAACGGCGGCCCGGCAGAGACGGTCGTTGACGGCGAGACGGGCTTCCTTGTCCCGCCGGACGCGCCCGACGCCCTGGCCGGGCGCGTGATCGCGCTGCTGCGCGACCCGGCGCTGCGGGCGCGCCTGGGCGCGGCAGGGCGGGCGCGCGTGCTGGAGCGCTACACGGCGGCGGGCTACGCGGCACAGTTTTCGCACCTGGTCGAGAGTCTGGTATAACACGGGCTATGGACATCCTGCTCATCTCGCGCTGCCCGCCCTTCCCGCTCTATCGCGGCGACAGCCTGATCATCTACCACCTGGCCCACGAACTGGCCGCACGCTACCACCAGATTGACCTGCTGGCTTACTACCAGCAGCCGGAAGACCTGGCCGACGTGCCACGCTACGAGCGCCTGTTCCGCAGCGTGCGGCTCATCCGCGAGCCGCGCCGCTCGCTGCCCAGCCTGCTGCGGCGCAACGCACGCCCGTCAGCGCGCTATCCCCGGCGCGCCGACGCAAGCTGGTCGCCGGAGATGTGGCGTGCCGCCAGCCGGCTGTTGGGGACGCGCGGCTACGACGTGGCGCACCTGTTCGGCGGCGTGCACGTCTACGAGTTCCGCCACCTGGTGCGCGGCCTGCCCAATGTGATCGTCCCTTACGAATCGTACAGCCTGTGGCTGGAGCGCGCTGCCGCCGAAGCACGCGGAGTCGGGGCGCGGCTGGTCACATGGCTGCGGCGGCACATGGCGCGGGGGTTCGAAAGCTGGATGTTCGACGGCTTCGACCGCACAGTGGTGCTCACCGACCGCGACGCGGACGCCCTGTGCGCCCTCAACCCGCGCCTCCCCCTGGTGACTATCCCCAACGGCGTGGACGTAGACTACTTCACCCCCACCGGCTACGAGCCGGCGGAACCGGCGCTGCTCTTCAGCGGCAACTACGATTACGCGCCCAACCTCGACGCAGCGCTGCGCCTGGCCCGCGACATCTTCCCGCGCGTGCAGGCGCGCGCTCCGGCGGCACGGCTGCTGCTGGTAGGTGGCAACCCGCCGCCGGCGCTGCTGGCTTGCGCCTCCGAGGCGATCACCGTCACCGGGCGCGTGCCGGACATTCGCCCCTATTTTGAGGAGGCGCTGATCTTCGTCAGCCCGCTGCGGCTGGGGGCGGGGATCAAGAACAAGGTGCTGGAAGCGCTGGCAATGGGCGTGGCCGTCGTCGCCACGCCGCTGAGTTGCGACGGCATCCCGGTCGTGGCTGGCGAGCACGTGCTGTTCGGTGAGACGGACGAGGAGCTGGTCAGCGGTGTGCTGCACCTGATCGAAGATGGGCAGCAGCGGCAAGCGC
>JAGPFT010000132.1 GCA_018056405.1 Anaerolineae bacterium | reverse complement strand
CCCCTCCTCCCCGCTGACATCGCGCCCATAGGCGACGACGAAAGCCATGGCGTGCTCGCGCGTGTGGCTCAGGCTGACCTGCCACGCCTCCAAACCCATTTGCGCCGCGCGAGCCGCCGCCGCCCCGTGTAAATGCAGGTGAGGCTGGCCGCCGTCATCCGAGTCTATTTCGATGTCCAGCCAGCGCACGACACCGATGCCCGTACCGAGCGCCTTAGCCGCGGCTTCTTTGGCGGCGAAGCGGGCAGCCAGCCGCGCCGCGTTGTCGCCACACTGGGCGCGTTCGGTCGCGGTGAAGAAGCGGGCGAAGAAGCGCTCGCCGTGCCGCTCACTTGCCTGCCGGATGCGCTCCACTTCTATGAGGTCTACGCCGATGCGCAGCATGATGCGCCGCCCCCCGCCTTGCCATGTCGCACGGCTACTGCGCCGCGCCCCGATCTGGCCCAGCCACCGCCAGGGCGAAAGCCTCTGGATCGAGATAGCGACGCGCCGCCTCCCGCACCTGGTCCGCTGTGATTGCTTCGATCTCCTGCGTGTAGCGCTGCAGGTAGTCCAGACCGAGTCCGTAAAGCTCCATGCCCAGGATGGAACCGGCCACGCCCTCGCTCGACTCAAGCTGGAGGGGCAGCCGACCGATGAAGTTCGCCTTGCTGTCGGCCAGTTCGCCCTCAGCAACCGGCTCCTGCGTGATGCGGCGCAGTTCCGCCACAATCGCCTGCACAGCCTCTTCGACATTGGCCGGATTGACCCCGGCAATGACCCGCCAGGGTCCTGGCCCCAGCCCGCCGTCCAGCCGGCTGAAGCTATAGTAGGCCAGACCCAGCTTCTCGCGCACGTGCGCGCCAATGCGCCCGTACATCCCGAAGACGCCGAGAATGTGATTAGCCATGTTCGCCGCCTGCCAGTCTTCGGCAAAGCGCGACGGCCCGCTTGCGCCGAGCACAATATCCGCCTGGCTCTTGCCGGGCAGAGCCGCCTCGCGCCGGACAATGCCCGCCAATGCCGGGACTGGCGGCAGTTCTGGTGGAAGTCGCTGGCCGGGGTTGTCCCAGTCGCCGAAGTGCTGCTCGACGAGCCGGCAGACCGCCTCCGCCTGAACCGCGCCCACCACGACGACGATCATGCCGCGCGGCCCGAAGCACTGCCGGTGAAAGTCCACCAGACGGTCGCGGGCAATGCGCGTCACAGTCTCCAACGTCCCATCCGGCGGGCGGTGGTAGGGATGCGCCTCGCCGTACACCAGCTCGCGGAACATGCGCCCTGCCACATAGCGTGTGTCTTGTTCCTGAATCTTGAGCGCAGTCACGAATTGCCCGCGCAGGCGCTCGATCTGCTCATCCGGGAAGGCTGGGCAGCGCACCGCGTCGGCCAGCAGCTCGACCAGCAACGGCAGGTCTTCGGCCAAACTCCTGCCGCTGAACCCCGTATGGTGCAAGCCGGCGCTGAGTCCCAGGGCTGCGCCGCTGCCCTCCAGCAACTCGTGAATGGTCTGGAAGTCGCGCGTCTCAGTGCCGCGCAAGAGCATCGCCGCCACGAACGACGCCAGGCCCTCCTGCCCCGGCCCGTCGTCCAGGCTGCCGGTGTCGAGCACTCCCTGGACGACGACGGAGGCCACCTCCGGGTTCTCGCGCACCAGAATCACGATGCCGTTGGGCAGCACATGCCGCACAATGTCGTGAGGGCCTGGAAGCGCCATCATACCCATCATACCCATCATACCGAGGTATCCTCCTGCGCGGAGCCGTTGACGGGAATGAACCAGCCCACCGTGCGCCGCGAGCGACGCAGGTAGCGCCCGGCTGCTTCGCGCACATCGTCCAGCGTCACCGTTGTCAGATGATCGAGGTAGTGCTCGTACCAGGTGTGATCGGAGAAGTTCTCGGAGAAGGCCAGCCAGAACGCCTGGCCCGTGACGCGCTCGGTGCCGTAGGCGAACAAGGCTCTAGCCTGCTTGCGCGCCTTGTCCAGTTCCTCTTGAGACACATCGCCCGCCGCAACGCGCTCAATCTCCGCATCCAGCGCCGCCTGCACTTCCTCTGGCGTGCGCCCGTCGCGCACAGTCGCCAGCACACTGAACAGGTATGGGTCTACCGAGGGGTACAGCCCGCCGCCCACGCTGGTCGCCAGCTCCGCCTCGACCAGCGCCCGGTACAGGCGCGAGGTGCGGTTGCCAATGCCATTGCCGCCCGGCGCGCTCGCCCCGGCCAGGATGCTGTCCACCAGCGCCAACCGGAACCAGTCCGGATCGGTCGCCGCTGGCGCACAGTACCCGACATAGACATACGCCGCGTTCCCCTCGCGCTCGATGCGCACGGTGCGCTCCCCGCGCTGCGGCGGCTCGCGGCGCGTGACCGGCGGCGGCTCTGGCCCGCGCGGAATCCCGCCAAAGTGCGCTTCAATGCGTTCCAACATCTGGCCGGCGTCGAAGTCTCCCACAGCGACCGCGATAGCGTTGTTCGGGGTGTAGTACGTGCGGTAGTGCTGGTAGAGATCGTCGCGCGTCATCGAGCGTAGATCGTCCATGTCGCCGATGACCTGGTGGTGGTAGGGGTGCACGCGGAAGGCGGCAGCGCACGTTTCTTCGTGCAGCCAGAAGATAGGCGAGTTCTCCGATCCTTCGCGCTCGGAGATGATCACCGTGCGCTCCGCCTCGGCCTCGCGCGGATCAAAGAGGGCGTTGGTCATGCGGTCAGCCTCGATCTCCAGCGCCAGGTCAATGCAACGCGCGGGCATCGTCTCGAAGTAGGCTGTATAGTCGAAGGAGGTTTGCGCATTCCACACACCCCCTTCGCGCTCGATCTGCCTGTCGAGCGTGCCAGCCGGAAAGCGCTCGGTGCCTTTGAACATCATATGCTCGACCCAGTGTGAGACGCCGGTTTTACCGGTTGGCTCGTTGCGGCTGCCTACGCGGTAGAGCACCCACCAGCTTATAACCGGTGCAGTGTGTATTTCCTTGAGGAGCACGATCAGCCCGTTGTCGAGCACGTGCCGCGACACAGGCGTCGCTGAGTCGGCCATGAATCCTCCCTCGCTGGATGCCGGCGTTCTGGCCTATAGTTTAGCAGGGATGCTCTGGCGGAGCATCCCTGCCGGTTCAGCCACAAAATCAGAGGGGGGCGTGCAAAACCTGTCAGGCAACAGGGTCGCGCTCCTTAGCCTCACCCCTGCTCGGCGCTGGCGCGCCTCACCGCCCCCTCTCCACGACGTGGAAAGGGGGCAAGCCGGGCGCAGCGAGGCTGGGGGTGAGGCCACTGCCAGCGTCACACGTATCACTGACAACCTTTGCACGCACCCAATCAGAAGAGAAAGGGCAGCAGACGCTATTTCAGCGCCGCCCCGTTGTAGCCGCGACCGATGCCGCGATACTCAAATCCCAACCGGCGCATGGTCGTCGGATCGTAGAGGTTACGACCGTCAATGAGCACTGGCGTGCGCATCGAGTCCTTGATGCGCTGCATGTCAAGCTGCATGAACTCGTTCCAGGGCGTCACCACGACCAGCGCGTCGGCCCCCTGGGCCAGTTCGTAGGGATCCTTCGCCATCACCATGAACGGCATAATCCCCTGGGCAACGTCCATCGCCACCGGATCGTAGCCGCGCACCTCTACCC
This sequence comes from Anaerolineae bacterium, assembly GCA_018056405.1. Lineage (GTDB taxonomy): Bacteria > Chloroflexota > Anaerolineae > Aggregatilineales > Aggregatilineaceae > UBA2029. The sequence goes on along the minus strand of JAGPFT010000132.1, from coordinate 3,908 downwards.
CCTGATCGTGCAGGTACCCGGCAATGGTGATGGACGGCGCTTCGCGCATATCGTCGGTGTTCTGCTTGAAAGCCAGCCCCAGCAGCGCTACCGTGCGCCCCTCAAGTTTACCCAGAAGCTCGTGCACCTTCAGCAGCGCGTGCTTGCGCTGGTAGGCATTGATGTCCATTACCGCCTGCAGAAGCTGCGGGTGCTTGCCATGCACCTGGGCCATGTAGGCCAGCGCCTTCACGTCCTTGGGGAAGCACGAGCCGCCGTAGCCGATCCCTGCCTCCAGGAAATGGTGGCCGATGCGCTTGTCAAAACCCATTCCCCGCGCCACTTCCTTGACATCGGCACCAAGCGCCTCGCAGATGTTGGCGATCTCGTTGATGAAGCTGATGCGCGTCGCCAGGAAAGCGTTGGAGGCATACTTGATCATCTCCGCCGTGCGCAGGTCAGTCACGACAATGGGCGCGCGCAGCGGCAGGTGAAGCTGCGCCACACGCTCGGCAGCTTCCTGATCCTCCGAGCCGAGCACCGTCCGGTCGGGAGTCAGGAAGTCGGTCAGCGCTGACCCTTCGCGCAGGAACTCCGGGCAGCTCACCACGCTGAACTCGATGGGCGACGGCTGATTCTCGCGCACAATGTCCGCCACCCAGTCGCCTGTGCCCACCGGCACGGTGGACTTGTTGACGATGATCAGCGGGTGATCCATCGTCTTGGCGATGGTCTCGGCGGCCATGCGGACGTACTTGAGGTCTGCATCGCCGTCCACGCCCTCCGGCGTGCCGACGGCGATGAAGACAAACTCGGCGTCCTTGAGCGCCTCCGGGTACGAGGTGGTGAACGACAAACGACTCGCCTTGACGTTGCGCGCCACCAGTTCGGCCAGCCCCGGCTCGTAGATGGGCATGATGCCCTTCTTCAGGTTCTCGATCTTGGTTTCGCTGATGTCCAGGGCCACCACGCGGTTGCCCAGGTCGGCGAAGCACGCGCCCGTGACCAGACCGACATACCCTACGCCGACAACGGTGATGTTCTTCATAGATTATCCCTTATGTGCGCCAGGCAGTGTCCGATTTATTTGTGATTGATTTCACGAATAGATTATACCACGTTACCGGACTTCGCCAGTTCAGGCTCCCCTACGGTTTCCCCACGCTGTCCTGGACTCCCCTTCCCCTACTCCTTGCGCAGATCGTCAAGCGCCAGCCCAGCCACGCGCCGCCCCATCTCCACCGCGTAATTCGTCCCCCGATCCCAGGGATACACCTGGCTCATGCTGGCCAGATACACGCCGGGCAACGGCGTGCGCAGGTCGGGCAGCGCCTGCTCGTGATTCACCAGCGGGACGGGTTGCGCATAAGGCGTCCGAAAGACCCACCACTTCCTGACCCACCCCGGCGTGAATTCAGCGTTGAAGCGCGGCAGCACGCTCTGGAAGCGAGCGGCTAGCTCCTCTTCGGGGAGGCGCAGATACTCGTGATCGGGGCTGACGTAATCGCCGCAGTACACGAGCCGGTCGCCCCCGTAACGCGCCGGGTCCATGTAGTTTGTGTGCTCGACCAGCGCCAGGAACGGGAACTCCGCGTTCTGTTTGTCCGCTTGTGACGCAGGCAGGCTCAGCCAATACGTCCCGTCGCGCAGAAGCTGACGGCTGAGGGCCAAGATCACCACCACTGCCCCCATACTCTTCAGCGCCCGCACCTTGTCTGCATAGGGACCGTCCAACTGCGGGGCGAGGCGCAGCATGACCTGGGGCGACGACGTGCTGATCACGGCGTCGAACGTCTCCGCCTGCTCGCCGACCACTACAGCGAGCGATCCCGACCCCGTGCGCTCGATGCGCTGCACCGGCGTATTCAAGTGGATGCGTGCTCCCTGCTGCTGCACCGCGCCAGCCAGCAGATCGAGAAATGCCTGAAAGCCGCCTACGAACGTGCCCAGCCGGGGCGTGCGCTTGTAGATGCGCGCCCACATCCAGGCCATGTTGACCTGATCGTAGTAATCGCCGAACTTGCCGATAAGCAGCGAGCGCCAGAGAGTCTCATACGCTTCGTGGCCCATCGTGCGCCGCAACCAACGGTCGGCGGTCGTGCGTTCCATGGGCCGCCAGTTGCGGGTGAGGCGCAGATACAGGCCAGTGAACCCGTAGCGCATTTTGGCCGGCCACGACAGCGGCAGGCGCAGATTGGCCACGATGATATTGGGCCTGTCCATTGGGTAGATTTTACCGTTCAGCCACAACGATGTGGTTGGTCGGGGGAACAGCACTTTGTCCTTCGCCCCAAGCTCATCAATCAGGCCGAGAATCGCGTCGTCATTGGCGAACCAGTGATGGTAGAATTTCTCCAACGACCATGCCCAGGCATCGTCGCGGAATCCTGCCGCCAGGCCCCCTACTTCCGCCCCCGCCTCGAACACGTGCACCTCGACGCCTTGCCGCGCCAGGTCGTAGGCCGCCGCCAGACCCGTCGCTCCAGCGCCAATCACCGCCATGCGCAGCATCAGGCTGTACCCTCCCCTTCCACCGGCGGAGCCTGTCGCAACGCTTCGTCGTCTACCGCCTCACGAGCGCGCGCGAAGTCCCGCCACCCTACTCCCTTGCGATAGAGGAAGAAGAACCCCAAAAGCGTGATCGGCAACCACAGAGCAGCGTGCAGCACCAGCGTATAGGATGCCGCCACCGTCTCTTTGACGCCATAGGCAGTCAGAGTCTTGATGCCCGGTGTGTCGAACGTACCCACATAACCGGGCGACGAGGGCAGCGTCGTTGCCAAGTTGACCACTGCCGTCATCACCATCAGCACGAAGAAGCTCACCTCAAAGTCGAAAGCGTGCATGACAAACCAGTATTTCGTCGTCTCGGTCAGCCAGATGAAGACCGACGAAACGAGCGTCATGAACAGGTCGCGGGGCCGGCGCAGGTTGTCCAGCCCCTGCATGAAGTGCTCCGCCAGGCCCTTCGCTTTCTCGCTGAGGTGCGCCGGCAGCAGCCGGTCAAACACGGCTGTATAGAGCCGCCGCATCTGATTTGGACGCAGGGCCATGATCAGGAAGGCCAGGAAAGCGCCCCAGAACAGCAGCGTCGAGAAGAACACCACACTGCGCAACCAGCGCTCCTTGAAGTCGGCGAAAGGCAGCGCGACGAAGACGAAAATGAGCATCACCAGCCCGTCGAAAATGCGCTCGACCACAATCGTCGCCAGGCTGCCCGACATGCTCACCTGCTCGTCGCGCTTGAGCACGTAGGCGCGAATCACCTCGCCCGCCCGAAAGGGGTAGACGTTGTTGCCCATGTAGCCGATGACTACGATGGGGAACAGGCGACCCAGCGCCACTGGTTTGATCGAGCGCAGCAGATAATGCCACCGCCAGGTGCGTCCCCACACGGCGAAGAAGTAGATGGCAGCGCCCGTCCCCAGCCAGCCCAGGTGAACGCCGCGTATATCTTCCCACACGTCTTCCAACTCCAGCCCGCGCAGGCCCACGTAGAGAAAAACGAGGCTCACCGCCAGGCCGAGAAGGACCATCCCCCACTGGCGCGCAGTGCGAAGTGCTGAATGCTTCGTCACGCAGCTTGGTTCCTTTCGCGCGCACCTGACCAAAAAACGTATTTTACCCGAAGGGCCAAACGAAAGACAACCGGGGCCTGCGGGTGCTTCCCACACGGGGAGCGAGGTTCCTAAACCGCAGAGGCACAGAGGACGCGGAGAAAAACCAGAACTCTCTTGATACTCTCTTCTCTTTGCGCTCTTTGCGTCTCAGCGACGATCCTTTGCCCCGGAAATGAGATGCATCCCCCTGCCCGCCTAGCGATCTTACACCAGCAGCCGCCGTATTCCCCAATGATTCGCCCAAACAAAAGAGCGGCCAGCGATCAGCCGCTCTTTGCGGAAGGTATCAGGTTGTCACATAAGTCTAAG
>JAGPFT010000131.1 GCA_018056405.1 Anaerolineae bacterium | reverse complement strand
TGGTTGCGGATGTTGGCCATCTCGAAGAGGTACGGGTTCAGCCCGGCGCTGCGCAGGCAGTCCTGGAAGAGCGGCTGGTGGGTCAGCGGCGTGCAACTGGCGACCACCACGCGGTTGAGGCCGTGCTCGGCGATCTGTTCGGCGATATGCTTGATGCTGTCCTGCGAGCAGGTGTAGAGGTTGTCCTCGGCGTGCACCACGCCGGGCAGCGTCCGCGCATAGTCAGCCACGCCGGGCACGTTCAGGTAGCCGCCGATATTCGACCCGCAATGACAGACGAAGACGCCGATGCGTGGCTCTTCGCCGCACACGTCGCGCTCTGGCGGGAACTCCGGCGTCACGCTCAGCGAGAAACGGGCCGCGCTCAGCCGCGCCGCCGCCGCCGCTGCCGCGCCGCTGGCCTCGATCACCGACTCCGGAATATCCTTCGGCTCGCGGAAGGGGCCGACGGCGTAGATACCGGGGCGGCTGGTCTCCAACGGGTTGAAGAGCACCGTATGGCAGAAGCCATACTCGTCCAGTTCGACCCCCAGCCGCCGGCCCAGTTCGCGCACCTGCGGGCTGATCTCCATGCCCACCGAGAGCACGGCCAGGTCGAAGCGCTCCGTGTGCAGCGCGCCATCCTCGTCCTGGTAGCGCAGGATCAGGTCGTGCGTGGCCGGGTCTTCGTGCAGGGCGCTGAGACGGCAGCGCGTATAGCGCACGCCGTAGCGGTCGCGCGCCCGCTCAAAGTAACCCCAATAGCCCTTGGAGAAGGCGCGCATGTCCATCATGAAGACGTGCACGTCCAGCTCCGGCTCGTGCTCTTTGGCCATGATCGCCTCTTTGGTGGCGTACATGCAGCACACCGCCGAGCAGTAGTCGTGGCTCTGGTCGCGCGAGCCGACGCACTGCAAGAAGGCAATCCGCCCCGGCGCGCGCCCGTCCGACGGGCGCTGGACGTGGCCCAGCGTCGGGCCGGAAGCCGAGAGCAGCCGCTCGAATTGCAGGGCAGTGATCACGTTGGGATAGCGCCCCAGTCCGTATTCCTCGGACAATTCGGCGTGGTAGACCTGATAGCCGGGGGCCAGGATCACCGCGCCGACGTGTACCGTCTCGTCGCGGGCGGCCATGTCGTGATCAATGGCATTCACCCCGCAGGCGAAGGTGCAGCTCATGCACTCCGAGCACACGCCGCAGGCCAGGCAGCGTGCCGCCTCCTGCTGCGCCGACTCGTCGTCGTAGCCGCCCTCGACTTCGGCGAAGTTGTCCAGGCGCTGCGCGACAGGAAGCTCCGGCAGGGGCACGCGCGGCTGACGGTGTAGCTCGCCCCGCGCCACGCGCTCCTCCAGGTCCTCGCGCGTCAGATGCACGACCGGCAATTCAGGCTTGCGCGGCGGTTCCAGGTGCTCGCCCTGCAGATAGCGGATGATCGAGCGGGCAGCGATGTGCCCGCTCTCGACCGCCTCGATGACGAAGGCCGTGCCGGAAACGCTGTCGCCCGCCGCGAAGACGCCCTGGCGCGTGGCAGCCAGCGTGTTGGGATTGACGGCGATGGTCTGCCTGGCGGTCAGGCCCACGCCCGCGTCGCCAGGAATGAAGGCCAGACCGGCCCGCTGCCCCACCGAGAAGATCACCGTGTCGCAGGGGAGCACGTGCGCGGAGTCCGGTTCTTTATCCACGAGCAGCCGCCCCATCTCGTCGAAGCGGAAGGAGGCCACGCGCTGACATTCCACGCCGCAGACGTGCCCGCCCGCATCGCTGACGATGCGCTCGAAGGTGCGCCCGGCGTAGATGGTCACGCCCTCTTCCTCGGCGGCGGCCACTTCCCAGGGGTGGGCGGGCATAGACTCGCGGTCTTCCAGGCAGGCCAGGTGCACCTCGCGGCCCAGGCGCACGGCGCTGCGGGCCACGTCAATGGCCACGTTGCCGCCGCCAAGCACCAGCACGCGCTCCCCCAGCGGCGGCGCGTCGCCCGCCCCGTCCTGGTAGCGGCCCAGGCGCACGTCGCGCAGGAAGTGCGTGTTGATCAGCACGCCGTCCAGGTCCGCGCCGGGGATGGGCAGACGCACCCCTTCGTGCGCGCCGACAGCGATCAGCACGGCGTCGAAGCCTTCGGCGAACACATCGTCCAGGTTGTTCACCTGGTGGTTCAGGCGCAGGTCTACGCCCAGGTCCACGATGTCTTGCACCTCGCGCTCGATAATCGCGGTCGGCAGGCGGTATTCAGGCACGCCCAGGCGCAACATGCCCCCTGCGACCGGCATGGCCTCGAAGACGGTGACGCCATAGCCCGCGCGGGCCAGGTCTTGCGCGGCGGTGAGGCCGCATGGCCCCGCGCCGATGATCGCCACATGTTGATCGTACAGGCGCGGCGCGGGTTCGACGGGCTGGCGCGGCGCGGCGTAGACCTTGTCGGTGACAAAGCGCTTGAGGGCGTGGATGTTGATCGGCTCGTCGAGCAGTCCTCGGTTGCAAGCCGTCTCGCAGCGGTGATTGCAGATGCGCCCGCAGATGCCGGGGAAGGGGTTGTCCATCTTGATCACGCGCAGCGCGTCATCCCAGCGCCCTTCGCGGATGAGGGCGATATAGCCCTGGGCGCGCTGCCCGGCGGGGCAGGCGTCGCGGCAGGGGGAAATGCCCTTCTTCTCGATGGCATAGGCGTTGGGGACGGCTTGCGGATAGAGCTTGTAGGCGGCGTGGCGGGACGAAAGGCCCTCGTTGAAGCGGTCGGGCACGATCACCGGGCAGACTTTGGCACAGTCGCCGCAGCCGATGCACTTGAGCGGGTCAATGTAGCGCGGGTGATGGCGCAGGCGCACGGTGAAGTCACCCGCCTGCCCCTGCACGTCCAGCACTTCGCTCTCGGTGAGCAGAGCGATATTGGGATGCCGTCCCACCTCGACCAGGCGCGGCGAGATGGTGCACATGGCGCAGTCGTTGGTGGGGAAGGTCTTGTCGAGCTGGGCCATCTTGCCGCCGATGGCCGACTGCGCCTCGACCAGGTAGACCTTGAAGCCTTGCTCGGCGAGATCGAGCGAGGCTTGCATCCCGGCGATGCCGCCGCCAACGACCATCACCGCGCCCACGGGCGGGTTACCAGAGTGGATGCTGCCGGCGTCGCTCATGGCATTGCCCCTCACTCAGAGACCGCTTGAGAACCTCACCCCCCGGCCCCCTCTCCGTTTACGGAGAGGGAGAGTCGGTTTGCGGTTAAGTCCCCTCTCCGCGTGTGGAGAGGGGATTTAGGGGTGAGGTCAACCCGCCAATCAGGATTTCTCAAATGGCCTCTCAGACTAGCGGACGAGAAACCTTATAGGCTAACGGCCTCCTTGAGCGGGACGGGGACGCCTGCCGCGCCACCCGGTCTCCTCGTCAGTGTCCGGCTCCGGCGTCTCCGGCGGGACGCCCTCCGGCTCTTTCGCTTTCAGCGGGTTAGGCCCCAGTTTGCGGATGCGCTCGGTCATCGTCTGCGCGGCGATGGCGAAGGCGTGCGCCTGGCTGCCGGACATGAAGAACATCTCCAGGCGCTCGCCCCCCAGACCGATCTCGTCGAGGATGCGCTTGGCGCGCTGCAAGCGGGCGCGCCCGCGCTCGTTGCCGCGCACATGGTGGCAGTTGCCGATGGGGCAGGCGACCAGGTACACGCCGTCGGCCCCCTGCTCGAACGCTTCCAGCAGGTAGCGGATGTCCGTCTTGCCCGTGCACGGCAGACGCAGGAACTTGACGTTGGCCGGGTACTGCACGGCCAGCGCGCCCGCCGTGTCCGCGGCCATGTAGCCGCAGTAGATGCAGTAAAAGGCGGTGATCTCCGGTTCGAAAGGCGCTGCTGCCTGCGGAATGCTCATCGCGCCACCTCCTGCCCTGTGGCCGGCAGCCAGCTTCCCAGCCCACCAATCCCGCGCAGCATCACCTGCTCGTCGGTGTAGTTGACCAGTTGGATGGCGCTGGCCGGGCACTCGCCGGTGCACGTGCCGCAACCCTGGCACTGCGCCGGGTCTATGTAGGCCGCGCCGCCCAGCCCGCCCACGCCCGTCCGCCCTTCCTGCTGGATGACCTGCGGGATGGCGAAGGGACAGGTGCGCGTGCAGGTCAGGCACCCCACGCACTTGCTGGGGTCTACCTGGGCGACGATGCCGCCCAGGTGCAGCGCCCCCTGCGAAAGCAGAGTCAGGGCGCGCGCAGCAGCGGCCAGCGCGTGACTGATGCTCTCCTCCAGGAACTTGGGATAGTGAGCCATCCCCGCCAGGAAGATGCCCTCGCGCATGAAGTCCATCGGGCGCAGCTTCATCTGCGCTTCCTCAAAGAAACCCTCGCTGGAGAGCGGCACGCGCAACATGCGGGCCAGCGCCGCCGTGCCCTCGCTGGGGGCGACGGACATGCTCATCGTCACCAGGTCGGCGGGCAGCGTCAGGCGGCGGTTGAGGGCCAGGTCGCGCACGCCGACGCGCAGCCGCCCATCGGCGATCTGCACGTCGGGCGGGTCATCGTCCGTGTAGCGCAGGAAGACGACCCCCAGCGCGCGCGCCTCGGTGTAGTATTCCTCGCGGAACCCGTAGGTGACGATGTTCTTGTAGAGCACCGTCACCCGGCAGGACGGGTTGAACAGCTTGAGGCGCGTGGCGTTCTTGATCGTGTTGGTGCAGCACACGCGCGAGCAGTACTCCGGCGTCCCCGGTGGGCGGACGCACTGGATCATGACCACATCGCGCAGGGCGGCGACTTCTTCGGGCCGGTAGATGATCTTCTCCTCCAGCTCGCGCTGGGTGATCACGCCCGGCAGTTCCAGCAAGGGGTGCTCGCGCGTTTCGCGCGCGCCGGTGGCGACGATGGTCACGCCATGCTCAATCTCCAGTTCCTCCATGTCACCGTTGGCGCGGCTGGCGCGCAGCGCCGCGTGAAAATGACCGACATGCCCCCAGTGCCGGGTGACCTCCGTCCGCGTGTAGGCGGTAATGCGCGTGTGGGCGCGCACGCGGTTCACCAGGTCGCGCAGCAGGCGTTGTGGGTTGTAGCCCTCAGCCACGTAGTACAGGTTGAGCAGATTGCCGCCCAACACCTCCGTCCGCTCGACCAGGTGAACGTGGTACCCGCTGTCGGCGATGGCCAGCGCCGCCGTCATGCCGGCCACGCCCCCGCCGATGACCAGCGCGCTAGGCAGGCAGGGGTGGCGGTCTTTGTGCACCGCCTGCGCCGCGCAGACGCGCCCAACCGCCACGCGCGTCAGCTCCTGGGCCTTGCGGTTGGCCAGAAGCGGCTGCCGCTGATGGACGCGGCTGCATTGGTCGCGCAGATTGACCAGTTCCAACAGGTAAGGGTTCAGCCCGGCCTGGCGCACCAATTGCTGAAACAGGGCGTCATGGGTGCGGTTGCTGCACCCGGCGATGACCACCCGGTTAAGCTGCCCCTCCTCGATGGTCGCCCGGATGCGGGCCAGCCCTTCGGGGAAGCAGGCGAAGGAGATCGTCTCGGCGGTGACGACGCCCGGCCACTGCGCCGCAGCCTCCACGAGTTCGGGCAGGTCGATCACCTCGCCAATGGCATTGCCGCAGGCGCAGGCGAAGACGCCGGCCCGCGGCGTCTCATTGCTCACGTCGCGCTCCGGCGGCAGGTCGTTAGTCGCCAGGAACGGCCATTCGCGGCTGGTGGGGTGCGCGTTCAACTGGGCGTTGAGCAGGCGCATGACTTCTGCCGCTGCGCCGCTGGCGTCAATGATCGTCTCGGCGATCTCCTTGGGCGAGGAGAACGCCCCGCAGACGAACACGCCGGGCCGCGAGGTCTGGAGCGGTGTGAACTTGTCCGTGTGGCAGAAGCCATGTTCGTTCAGCTCGATGTCGAGCAGTTCTGCCAGCCGTCCGGCGGTGTCGGGCGGCTCCAGGCCGGTGGCCAGCACAACCGCTTCGAAGCGCTCCTCGTGGCACGTCCCGTCCGGATCGGCGTAGTGCAGGATCAGGTCGTGCGTGGCCGGGTCTTCGCGGATGGCCGAGACGCGGCAGCGGATGTAACGAATGCCATAGCGCTCGCGCGCGGTGGCGAAGTAGCGGCTGTATTCCTTGTTGAAGGCGCGCTCGTCCATGATGAAGATGCTGCACTCGACCTGGCCGGCCAAGCGCTGCTTGGCGAGCATGGCCTCTTTGGTGGCGTACATGCAGCAGATGGACGAGCAGAAGGTGTTCTTCTGGTCGCGCGAGCCGATGCATTGCAGCCAGGCAATGGAGCGCGGGCGCTGCCCGTCCGACGGGCGCACGACCACGCCTTCGGTGGGACCGGAGCGGCTGGCCAGGCGCTCGTAGTGCATGGCGTGGAGCACGTTGGGATAGCGCCCGTAGCCCAGTTCTTCTAGCTCGCTGGGGTCGTACACCTGGAAGCCTAGGGCGAGGATGATCGCCCCGACCTCGATGTTGCGCAGGCGGGGCGGCTCATCGAGATGGATGGCCTCCGCCAGGCAGACTTCGACGCACTTGGCGCAATCGTCGCAGTACGGCCCCCGGTCAATGACGTAAGCATCGGGGGCGGCGCGCGCCGCGACCTTGTAGATCGCCTTGCGGCGGGTCATGTTCTGCTGGTAGCTGTCCGGCAATTCAACGGGGCAGACCTCGGCGCAGTGACCGCAGGTAATGCAGCGCGCTGCGTCTACGAAGCGTGGCTCCTGGCGCAGCGACACGGTGAAGTCGCCGGCTTGACCTTCAATGTCAATGATGTGCGTGTTGGTCAGAACGTCAATGTTAGGGTGTTGGTTGTGTTCCAGGTAGGCGGGGGAGATGGAAGGGCGCGTGCAGCCGTAGCCGTGATCGGGCGTGCCCCGGCAGAGTACACAGTCGTGCTGCGGGAACATGTAGCCGAGTTGGGCTACCCGCCCGCCCAGACAGGGAGTCTGCTCCACCAGGTGGACCCTCAGGCCGGCGTCCGCCAGGTCGAGCGCAGCCCGCATCCCGCCGATTCCCCCGCCGACGACCATCACGGCGTCCAGGGGGGAGCCACGCGCGTAATTCTCGCGGGAGATGACCATCGCCTGATCCTTGCGGTCTGAGCCAACGCAGTGGCACGGACTGAATGACTAAGGTTCGCGAGCGATAGCTGTGCGGAGCACACCTCTATGGTTATTGTATTATAGAAGCCTTCGCGCTGCGCGCTGAGTTTTGGTGACAAAGTTCAGTCCCTTTTGATGATACTGCTCACTGCTCTCTAATGAGAATTGACAATCAAGTCAGGTCATACGCGCAAAATGTCTTGGAGGGGCGGGTTGGAGGCAGATCATAGGTACCAACTTAAGCCTGGCTGCGCACGCCTCTCCCCCTCAATCCCCCTCTCCAGCCGAGCTAGAGAGGGGGACTTTGACCGCCGGATGGGACGTTTTCCCCTCCCTGGCTTTGCCGGGGAGGGGGCAGGGGGAGGGGCCTTCTGCCGCACTAAGACTTCCGAAGTTTCTGAAAACTTCGGAAGTCTGGCGTTCGAGCGCCCGCCCCTACAGGCCTCTCCCCCTAAGTCCCCCTCTCCAGCCGAGCTAGAGAGGGGGACTTGGATCGCTGGCACGGCGCTTTCCCCCTC
>JAGPFT010000130.1 GCA_018056405.1 Anaerolineae bacterium | reverse complement strand
ATCCTGGCCATGCTACTGACCGGTTACGTCATCGCTGGGCTGTGGGTGCTGGCCATCGGCACCAATTTCACCGTGTTGCAGCGCGTCTGGCACGTCTATGCTGAGATTCAGCGGCGCAAGCGGGAGCCGGCAGCATGACCGTTCACCGGCGCGGGCTGGAGATTGGCCCCTTCAACCTGTTTGGCCTGGAGATCAACCCGACCTTCCACTGGTATGGGCTGATCATCGTGACGGGCATTCTGGCGGCGGCCTGGCTCGTCACCTGGATGGCCCGCCGCGAAAAGGACAAAGACCCCGATCACGTGTGGAACGCGCTGGTCTGGGTGGTGGCCCTGGGCGTGATCTTTGCCCGGCTATGGCATGTGCTGTTCCCCTCGGTGTCGTCGGTCGAGGCCGGGCGTACCGCCGAGTGGTACCTGACTCATCCCTTCGACCTGCACGACGGCCCGTTCATCATCTGGAGCGGCGGGCTGTCCATCTTCGGGGCGGTGCTGGGCGGGGCGCTGGGTGTCGCGTTCTACGCGCGCAAGCACCGCCTCGACCTGCTCGGCTGGATGGACATGGCGGCGATCTCCGTGCCACTGGGCCAAGCCATCGGGCGCTGGGGCAACTTCGTCAACGAGGAGCTATACGGCAAGCCGACTGACCTGCCCTGGGGCATGCGCGTCAGCAATCCGCCCGCTGAATACGCCGGGGAGACGCACTTCCACCCGCTGTTCCTCTACGAGTCGTTGTGGAACCTGGCATCGGTTGGTGTGCTGCTGTTCGTCTGGCTGCGCTGGCGCGACCGCCTGAAGAAGGGCGATTTTGTGCTGCTCTATGCCATCTCCTATGGGACGGTGCGCTTTCTGCTGGAGTTCCTGCGCATCGAGGTCACGCTTGCTGGTGGGGTGAACGTGTCGCAGGTGGTCAGCCTGGGCGCGGCGATCCTGGCCGCGTTGCTGCTGGCTTACCGTCACCGGCGCGTGCTGTGGGCGCGAGCTGCGCGAAGCCTACGGCGAACCTAACAGCGCCGTCCCCTATTGGCGAGCCGTGTTGCTCACCGAGCATATCGAGTTTTTGCAAAGACCCTTGCAGATTCACCATGCCGTCAATGACAGCGTGGTCAACAGCGGCTATTCGCGCGACCTGGCCCATGTTCTCATGGAAAACGGCAAGACATACGAGTTCTACGAGTACGCGGGCGGCGGGCACGATATCAGCTCGCCGTACTTCGAAGAAGCGATGCTGCGAACCATCGCGTTCTTCCAGAAGTATCTGTAAGGTGGGGGGTTCACCTCGGTCAGGGGATGAGCGATGACAGGGATCCCTCTTCTCAGCGAACAGTGACGAACAGACGCTGGATGTAATCTCCCGCCCCGTACAGAGACGTGCCATCGTGAATCGAGTCGCGCAGGGTGTAGCGGATATCCAAAGTCACGCTTTGTCCTGAACGCCACCCGTCCAGAAAAGTCACCCACACATGGCAGTTGTCGCGCTCGTATTGGAGAATGTCCGAGGAGTCTAGCTCAACATCATCAATGAAGAAGCGGACCGTTAGCGGCTGCAAGATCTTCCGCAGGTTGTCAGGACTATTTCCACACCACAGGAACGTCCAGTTCAGCTTTTCCCGGTTGACCGCCTTATGATAGGTCTGCGTACCAGGACTCTGGGCGTCAATGAAACTGATGCCTTCCCAGATGCTCGTCACCGCACGGGCAGCCTCGCGACTCGCAGGGCGAGAGGTCTCCAGCGGCAGGCGGGCTGGGGTTGGCAAAGGACGCTCGGTCGGCCTTGCGGTCACAACGAGCGGGCGTCCGGGCTGGGCGGACACGGTGACGTGCACCGTCAGGCTGCCATGATTATCCGTGAAGCTGTCGTCGTTCGCGCCCAGCCACAGCGTGCCACTGACAGAACTCTGAAACGTGATGGACTCCCCGACGAAGAAGGGCTGGTAGGAGCCGATCCCACCGACCAGGCTCATGATCCGGGCACCCGGAACCGGAAATGAGGCTTTGCCCGACACCTGAGGATCGCCTTGCGGGCCGACCAGCGGCCAGGTAGAGAGCGCGCCTGCCCGCCACGTCCCCTCCACATGCTCAATCGTGACCCACTGCCCGGCGGTGATGCTCATGCCCGTATCCGTCTGTCTGTGGCTGCTGGATACGGTGATCTCCGTTGATACGGAAGACGGGAGCGGCGTGGCCGTCACAGAGGCGGTCGCGGTCACTGTGGGCGTATCCGTCCAACGGGCCGCCGTCGCCGTCAGATCGCGCACGAACTGCGTGGCGGTGGCAGCAGCATCGAGCGTCGCCTGAGCGTCGAGCGCGGCCTGCGTCCCCATCAGCCGGGCCACGACGGTCGCTTCCAGGTCAACGGTTGGGGTGAAGGTGGGCGTCTCTGTTGGGGTGGGCGACGGAGTGGACGTCCATTGCGTCGCCGTCTGCGTCAGCGCCCAGGCCACGCCCGCCTGGATCGTCGCTTCCACCTCCGTCTGCGACAGGGTGGGCGTATCGGTCGGCGCTGCTGTCGGGGTCAGTGTAGCTGTTGGGCTGCTGCTGGGCGTGGCGGTGGCGGTGGCCGTGTCCGTCGGCGTGGCGGATGGTGCCGGCGTATCTGACGGAAGAGGCGTTGCCGTCACCAGGGCGGGCGCGGTGGGCGTCTCTGTTGCTGCTGGCAGGGCAGCGAGCGCCGTCCCGGTCTGATCGCTGGCGGCCAGGCTGCCTGTGCGTGCATCCCCCTTCTGTCCGAACACCAGCAACACGATCACCGCCGCCATCACCGCCACCAACCCACCCATCACCCAGAAGGCGGGCGTCTTGTACAGCGGGCGCGCCACCGCGGTTGACACGCTGGGGCTGGGCGTGAATACGCCCGACGCAGCGGCTTTGCGGCGCACGGGCATGGTGAAGTAGTTGGTCACTTCGCCGGTGTTGCCGCGAATCGCCCCGTCAAACGCCTGGACAAACGCCGTGCACGTCGGGAAACGGGCGGCGCTGTCCTTAGCCAGTGCCCGCTCGATGACCGCCGTCAGCGCTTCGGGCACGTCCGGGCGCTGCACATGAGGGGGCGTGGGCAGCTCATAGAGGTGCTTGTGCATGATCCCTGGCGGCGTTGGGGCTTCAAAGGGCAGCCGGCCCGTCACCAGGGCGTAGGTCACCACCCCCAGCGCGTACTGATCGGTGGCCGCGGTCAGCTTCTCTCCCCGCCATTGCTCCGGGGCCATGTAGCCCCACGTGCCGACGACCGATCCCGTCCCCGTCAGGCCGCTCGTGGCGTCCAGCAGCTTGGCGATGCCGAAGTCTACCACGAACGCATTGCCGTGATTGTCGAACATCACGTTCGACGGCTTGATGTCGCGGTGGATCACGCCCTGCTGGTGCGCGTAGTCCAGCGCACTCCCCACCTGGCACAGCAGACCGGCGATTTCGCCCAGAGATGGCAGGAGTTGGCCGGTGCCGGCGCGCTGTGCCATGCGCTCGGCCAGCGTGCCGCCGGTCAACAGCCGCATAACCAGGTAGCTGATGTCCTGCTGCGTGCCATAGTCGAAGATGGGGATGATGTTGGGATGTTCGAGCGCGGCGGAAGTCTCCGCCTCACGGATGAAGCGCTCGATGTAGTCGGGTTGCTGGGCCAGAGCAGCGGACATCATCTTGACGGCGACGTACCGCTTGAGGCGGCGTTGATAGGCGCGATAGACGGCCCCCATGCCGCCCATGCCCAGCAATTCGCGCAGTTCGTACTGACCTAGTGTCTGCCCGGTCAGGTTCTGAAAGCTCACGGTGCTATCCCGGAACAGTCACGAGAAAGGTGCGCGTCGCAAGAGATGCCCAGTATCGTAAGACAGCCTAAGTATAGACCAGTGGCGAGATCAGGCAAACGGGCGCACACCGGCGCTGTTTGCCAGCAAGGGCGCGGGCGTGGCGAAAGCAGGCGGCCCATAACAATCACGCCACAGGCCGCGGTGATTGGAAGCTATCCTGCTTGGTTGTTGGGGGCGCACGCCAGCCTAACGTGGCTCGACTACCATGCGTAGGGCGGTGCGCTCCTGGTCTTCGATCATGACTTCCGTGAAATACGGGATCACGATCACGTCAATGTTATCGTCGCTCAGGTAGCCGCGAGCGATGGCGACGGCTTTCACGGCCTGGTTGACCGCTCCGGCCCCGATAGCCTGGACTTCGGCGCGGTTGTGTTCGCGCACGACCCCGGCGATGGCCCCGGCGACAGCCGTAGATCGTGACCGCGCCGAAACCTTAATGATGTCAACTGTCCGCCCTTCCTCCAAAACAGGTTCATCAGGAGCTAACTGAGAAGGATGTATTGGTTGCATCGCAGCCCCCATGTGGACTTGGCATAAACAAAATAACCCTTAATGCTCATTGTACATGATTTCACCAGTGAATCCAATCAGGGTCGCGTTCGGCGTTCCGGACTCCTGGACAGATGCGAGCTGAGAGGCCGCTTGAGAAGCCTTATCCCTGTCTATTCCCCCCTCATCCCCGGCCCTTCCCCCACAAGGGGGGAAGGGAGAAAAGCTGCGGGCCTGCTCCCCTTCCCTCTGCGCAGCGCGGGGGAAGGGGCTGGGGGATGGGGGGCGTTTGTGGGTAACGCATAGCCGCCAACGGAGAGGGGGAAGCGAGGCACATCAGCGCCGAGCGGGGGTGAGATCAACCAGGCGCGGCAGAGCAACGCCCCTCCCTGGCGGATTCTGCGCGCACCCCGCGTCCTCGCCGCTTGACACTCGCCCGCTTTGGCGGTAATACACTCCCAGCATGCGGACGCGCGGCGTCCCTCTCCCCAGGAGCAGGTTCTGATGTCCCCCCGAAAACTCATGGTGATGGCCTTCGCCCTGTTCATCGCCATTGGCTGGCTGGGCGGGGCGCTTGGCCCGACGCTGCCCGACCTGGCCGACCGGACCGGGCGCGATCTGGCGGCGCTTGGCGGGCTGGTTACGGCGGCGTTCATCGGCACAATGACCGCGCAGATCGTCGCCGGGCCGCTCAACGACCGCCTGGGGCAGCGCCCGGTGATCCTCGTCGGGGCGATTTTGTTAGGATTGGGCACGCTGGGTATTCTGTTCAGCCGCAACCTGACCGCGATGCTGGCCATCGGCTTCGTGTATGGGTTCGGCTCTGGCGCGGTGGACATCAGCACCAACCTGCTGATCGCGCACCGCTTTGCGCAGCGCAGCGTGCCCATGCTCAACTTGTTGCACACCTTCTACGGCGTCGGCTCAGTGGCCAGCCCGGCGGTGGCGGGGTTAACGCTGGCCCTGTGGGAGTCGGCGCTCCCCGCGTTCGGACTCGGCTTTGTGGCCATCCTGATCCCGCTGCCGCTAGTCTGGCAACTGGACAACGTGCCTCTGCCGGCCCCGCCGGCCAGCGCCGGGCGTGGCAACAAGTTCAGTTACCGGGCAGCGCTGCTGTGGGCGCTTGGCTTCTTGCTGCTGCTGTTCGTGGGATTGGAGGCGGGGATGGGTGCCTGGACGACCGCCTACGTGGATCGCACGACCACGCTCGGCAAGGAAGTGGGCGCGCTGATCACGTCCGGCTACTGGCTGGCGCTGACAGTTGGGCGCATCCTGGGGGCGCTCTACAGCACGCGCTTCACGCCGCAGACGGTGCTGTGGGCCTGTCTGGTGGGGATATTGGGCGGCAGCGTCCTGCTGGCGGTGGGGCATGGCAGCGCCGTGCTGACGGTGCTGGCCGTGCTCGTGCTCGGCCTGTGGTCTGGCCCGCCCTACCCGACGATTGTCGCCATCACCACGGCGACGTTCCCTAACGGGCCGGGCAAAGCGACGAGCGTCGTCGTGGCGATGGCCAGCCTGGGTGCGGCAACATTGCCCTGGCTGCAAGGTGTCCTGCTCGACCGCGTGAGCACGCCGGCGATGACTCTGCTTCTGGTCGCCGAGGCGCTGGCGATGGTGTTGGTGATGGTGGCTGTGCAGGCGCACTCGCCGCGTCAGATGGCCGCTCCTGCCGCTTGATGGGGAGCAGTTCGCCCCACGACTCGAAGAGACTCACTCGCCACTCCCGGCTTGAGCCGCTGCGCGGGGTGTGCAAAGGTTGTCAGTGATACGTGTGACGCTGGCAGTAGCCTCACTCCCAGTCTCGCTGCGCCTCGCCGCGCCAGCGCCAGGCAGGGGTGAGGCTAAGGAGCGCGACCCTGTTGCCTGACAGGTTTTGCATGCACCCGCTGCGCATAGGCCGCCGACAAACAGGCCATTTCGCGGTATGATGGGGGCGGATGGGAGCATCATCCCCGACTGAGCGATGGGGTCAGCGCGCTGGCGAACGTCGCCGGGTGCTGTGCAAGCGGAGAACAGCGCATGAAACTGATGGTCGTGCTGCCGACGTTCAACGAGGCAGAGAACCTGGAGACGATGGTCGAGCGGCTGTTGGCGCTCGACCTGCCAGTGGAGCTTTCGGTGCTGGTCGTGGACGACAACTCGCCGGACGGCACCGGTCAGATCGCCGACAGGCTGGCTGCCCAGCACCCTGGCCGGGTGGATGTGCTCCATCGCCGGAACAAGCGCGGCCTGGGCACCGCCTACATTGACGGCTTCCGCGTCGCTTTCGAGAAGGGCGCGGACTACATCCTGCAGATAGACTGCGACTTCTCGCACGATCCTAAGTACATCCCGGCGATGATCGCCGAGGCGGAGACTCGCGGCTGCGATGTCGTCGTCGGCTCGCGTTACACGAAGGGCGGCAGCGTGGATGAGACGTGGGGAGTCGGGCGCAAGCTGCTCAGTTGGTGGGCCAACAGCATCTACGTCAACCTGATCCTGCGCACCGGCACGAAGGACGCAACCGGCGGCTTCCGCCTGTGGCGCGCCGAGGCGCTCAAGGGCATAGACCTGGATCGCCTCCGCTCCAGCGGCTACGTGTTCCAGGTGGAGACCATCTATGTGGCCGAGAAGCTGGGCTACCGGACCTGCGAGGTGCCGATTTACTTCGCCGACCGCACGCGCGGCCAGTCCAAGATGAGCTTCAAGATACAGAGCGAGGCAGCGCTGCGCGTGTGGCAGGTCTGGTGGCGGCACCGTCATCTGCGCCCGGCAGACCGGCTGCCCGTGCCGTGCCAGTAGCGCGCCAGCGCTATCTAATCGAGTGCTGATGCTGCGGAAACATCTCCCCGACGTGCTGATCGTGGCAGGGCTGTTGCTTCTGCCACTCTTGTTTTTCGCGCCGGTCACGATTGGCGGGCGCACGCTGCTCCCCGCCGACAATCTGTACCAGTTCGAGCCGTGGCGCAGCGCCCGCGACGCGCTCGGCGTCCCGCAGATTCCACACAACGCCCTGCTCTCTGACCTGGTGCTGCAAAATTACCAGTGGAAGGCGTTTATCCGGCGCAGCCTGGACGCGGGCGTGATCCCCCTGTGGCAGCCCAACCAGTTCGCCGGGACGCCCTTCCTGGCGGCAGGGCAGCACGGCGCGCTCTACCCGTTCAGCCTGCTGTACTACGTTCTGCCGCTGCCGCGCGCCTATGGCTGGTTCACGGTCAGCCAGCTCTGGCTGGCCGGCGCGCTGATGTACCTCTTCGCGCGCGGGCTGCGCCTGAGCCGGGCAGCGGGGGCAGTGGCGGGCG
>JAGPFT010000129.1 GCA_018056405.1 Anaerolineae bacterium | reverse complement strand
CATATAGTCCAGCCAGTGGTACAATTCCCCCTGACTCATCGCGTCATCCTCCTTCATGTTCACAGGACAATGACCGATGAGTCTATCCTTTTCTCCTCTCCACAAAAAGTGTCGGTGCGTGAACCGTTGACGGAGAGGGGGCGGCGAGGCGCGCCAGCGCCGAGCGGGGGTGAGGTAAAGCGAAGGGCCGCCCCAGACTATCAGCCGACCTCAACGCCTGTCCGCCTCTTCTCCCACGCTGGGGAAGTTCGGGGCGGACGGCAGCGTGAGAAGCATTGAGAGGGCGCTCGCTTAACCTCACCCCCTGGCCTCGCTACGCTCGGCCTTTCCCCCTCTCCGTAAACGGAGAGGGGGCGGCGAGGCGCGCCAGCGCCGAGCGGGGGTGAGGTAAAGCGAAGACCTGCTCCAGACTATCAGCCGACCTCAACGCCTGTCCGCCCCTTCTCCCACGCTGGGGGAGTTCGGGGCGGACGGCAGGGTGAGAAGCATTGAGAGGGCGCCTAACCTCACCCCCTGGCCTCGCTACGCTCGGCCTTTCCCCCTCTCCAACGTGGAGAGGGGGCGGCGAGGTGCGCCAGCGCCGAGTGGGGGTGAGGTAAAGCGAAGACCTGCTCCAGACTATCAGCCGACCTCAACGCCTGTCCGCTTCTTCTCCCTTGTGGGGGGAGAGGTTTGGGGCGGGGGAAAAACCTTTTCAAGCGGTCTCTGAGAGGGCGCCCGTTTAACCTCACCCCCTGGCCTCGCTACGCCCGGCCTGGAACAGACTTCCGAAGTTTTCGGAAACTTCGGAAGTCTGGCGTTCGAGCGCCTGCACGGGTAGGGGCGGGTTGCGCAACCCGCCCCTACGTCTGTCTCGGTATGCAATGTCCCGCTCAGGGCCGGAAGGGGATCTGCACGGTGATGCACGTCCCGCCCTGCTCGGGGTCGCTGTCAATGGAGAACTGACCGCTGAGCTGGCGCGCCCGTTGCTCCATGTTGCGCAGGCCGAAGCTCTCCGGGTTGCGCAATTCCGCCGGGTCGCAGCCAACGCCATTGTCTTCGACGGTGAGCACCAGCGTATTCTCTTTTTCGCGCACCTTGACCAGCACATGCGTGGCGTGGGCGTGACGCGCCACGTTGGACAGCGCCTCGCGGACGATCTGGGTCAGCGAGTGGCGCTGCTGGTCGTTGAGCGTGCGCAACCTGGGCGGCACATCTACCGTCACCTCCACACGGGCGAAATCGTGGAAGTGGCGGGCCAGGTTGTCGAGCCGCTGCTTGAAGGTCGCCTGCTCCTCGCGCGCGGTGCGCAGGTTGCGGATGTAGAGGCGAATGTCCTCGATGATCTGGTTGAGGTCCTCGATGATGCTCTGGTACTGCTCTTCCTGCTCTGGGGTCATGGGGAACTGCCCGCGCAGGATTTCCAGCTTCATGCCCACCGCATAGACTGACTGAATCACGCCATCGTGCAGTTCCATGCCGATACGGTCGCGCTCACGAACCAGGGCGATCTCTTGAAGCTGCTCGGACAGACGGGCGTTCTCTATGGCAACCGCGGCGTGATTGGCCAGCAGCACGATCAGGCGCTCGTCGTCCTCGCTGAACGGCTCGTCGTCGAGCGGGTCGGTCAGGTAGAGGTTGCCCAGGCGCGCGCCGCGACTGATGATCGGCACGCCCAGGAAGCGGCGCATGATCGGGTGGCCCTCCCCGGAGAAGCCCGCCGAGCGCGGGTCTTTGGTCAGGTCATCCAGGCGAATGGGCGTGTCGGATTCGAGCACCGCACCCAGCAAGCCCAAGCCGCGCGGCTCTGGCCCCATGTGACGCAACTGCTGCGGAGTCATGCCGGAGGTGATGAAGGCGCGCAGCGTGCCGTCTTCGTTGGGCACGCCCAGCGCCGCGTAACGCGCCTGCACCAGCTCGCGGGCGATGTCGGTGATAGATTGCAGCGCACGAGGCAGGCTCAGTTCGCTGGTGATGGTCGTGGCTGCCCGGCTGAGCGCATCGAGCATGGACGCGCTCCGATCCTGGGAATCAGTGAGGGGGGACGAAGAAGGAGTCATGAGTGTCACCAGGTTGATCTCCAGCGCGAATCAGATTACTATTCCACCATAAAAGTCAAAAATATAACGATAACTCATCCCCACTTATTGAGCCGAACAGCCGCGCACAAGTTGGTTTTCGGCGCGCCGGACACGATATAATCTGATCGCACCATGGGGACCGACCATACTCAATGCTTGACACAGCACGACGACCCGATTCATGCACCCCTTGTCGGAGAATTCAGTGACCCCTCTTCGCATCTTGATCGCCGACGACCACGCTGTCGTGCGCGCGGGTCTGAAGGCGCTCCTGGAGCAACAGCCCGATTTTGTAGTGATCGCTGAAGCCGAGAGCGGCATTGACGCCGTGCGTCAGGCCGTGACTCACCAGCCCGACATCATCGTGATGGACATTCGTATGCCAGGCGGGCTGTCGGGCATCGAAGCCTGCGAGCAGATTGTCGAACAGGTGCCCGACGCCAAAGTGATCATGCTCACCTCCTACGCTGAGGATGAGCTGGTGATGGACGCCGTGCGCGCGGGCGCGGTAGGTTACGTCCTCAAGCGCGTCGGCAGCAGCGATCTGGTGGACGCCATCCGCACCGTCGGGCGCGGCGACGCCCTGATTGACCCGACAATGACCAAAGCCCTGCTCGAAGAAGTACGCCAGGCGGCCCAGGTCAAGGAAGCCTCGGCCTTCTCCGGGCTGACCCCCCAGGAGATGCGCATTCTGGCGCTGATGGTGGAAGGGCTGACCAACCGCGAGATCGCCTCGCAGTTGTTCCTCGGCGAGGGCACCGTGCGCAACTACGTGGGCAACATCCTCAGCAAGCTACAGGTCTCCAACCGGGCCGAAGCCGCCGTCTTCGCCGTCAAGAACCACATCGAGCGCCATCTGCCCAAGGATGACGATCACCCCTGATCGTCGCGCCCCGTCGCCCTGCTCCGGCGCGCCGGTCGGAGCGCACTCCTCTGGTCAGCCAGCGCAGCACCAACAGCATCAGGGCCACCGCCAACGGGATCGGGGCTTCCAACTGCGCTTGGGTGCTCATCGTGGGACTCCCAGGCTTCTCACAACTATAATCGCACCCTTTGGCGAGCGGCTAGTGCCAATGATCACGGCGTGCGCGGGCAATCAGGCACACGGGCGAGATGGGCGAAAAACCTCTCAGGCGGTCTCACCCTGCCAGGACAGCGCTCACTTGGACATAAGCACAGACTTCCGAAGGTCTCGACAACTTCGGAAGTCTGCCTTCGGGCCGGGCAGCGCCCAAGCGGAAATCAGGCGGGGTAAGGTGTCCTGTTGCGTGATCTGCCCTGCTAGCTGTGTCCTCTGCGCCTCGGCGATGATCCCTTTCCTACGAGGCTGTTTCGCGGCGGGGCGATTCTGGCTATAGTTTGGGCATCCTGCGCGCGCCATTCGTCGCGCCCGACCATACCGAAGGATCGCTGTATGCGTCGCCCGACTGCCGTCGTCTTGCTCGCCCTGCTGATCGTCTCCCACCTGATCAGTGGATCGCCCCCTGCGCGCGCTCAGGACGGCAGCAGCCCCACCGCACATATTGTCCAGGCCGGCGACAACCTGTACCGCATCGCCCTGCGCTACGGCGTGACAATTGAGGCGCTGATGGCCGCCAACGGGCTGACGACGACCAGTGTCATCGTTCCCGGCCAGGTGCTGGCTATTCCCGGCGCGACGGCTCCAGTCCCCGCGTTTGCCACGACGATCCCCGCTGGCGGGCGGACGCACCGCGTGGTTGAGGGGGAATCGCTGCTGCAGATCGCGCGGCGCTACAACGTGACCCTGGAGGCGCTGGCCCGTGCCAACAATATCACCCATGCCGCGTTGATCGTGCCGGGCCAGGTGCTACTCATCCCCACCGAGGGCGGCACGGCAGACCTGGGACTGGTCGGTGTGGCCGTGCCCGTGCAGCCGGTCAAGCCTCCGGCGGCAGACCTGGGCATTCTGCCCGCCAGCGCGTCTTCCATACCCATCGCGCAACAAGCCGTGCCGCAGATGCCAGCCCCGACGCCGGTTGTGCCCGCCAGCGCGACGCCGGTCGAAGTCACAGCGGAAGCCACGCCGCAAGTCATGTCCGAACCGCTCCCCAGCGCCACAGGCGCTCCTACCGCGCCGCCTGAGGAAACTGCGCCCGCCGTTGCCGCTACCCGCACCCTCCCCACAACCCTCCTGGCCCCCGTCGTCAGCGGCACCTTCGACGACGGATTGGTCGCGCCAGACCTGGGTATTCTCTCCCCGCCGCCGGAGTTGGAGCCGCCACAGGACTCGACTACCTCCCCGGAGGCCGCCGCTCTCACTGCGCCCCAAGAAGCGGTCAGCTTGTCGGAACAGCCGGCAGGCGCGCCGGTGGAAGTAGAAGACAGCGCGGTCCTGGTGCCCGCTGCTGTTGGCGAGACCCTCAACGCGGCGGAACAGACGGAAGCAGCCCCGCCTGAACCTGCCGGGAGCGCGGTCCTGGTGCCCGTTGTCGTTGACGAGACGCTCAATGCGCCCGACCTGGGCATCATCACCCCGGACACAGCAGCCTGGGTGCGCCAGCCGGGGCTGTTCACAACAGGGGGAGCGCGCGTCCGTGAGATTTTCGAGCGCGGGCAGGCGCGCGGCAACAACGCCCATGCCTTCTCCAAAGTGGGGGACTGCAATAGCGAGCTACCCTTCTTCCTGGGCCGCTTCGACAGCGGCGATTACGACCTGGGGCCATACGCCTACTTACAGCCCACCATTGACCACTTCGCCGGATCGTTCGGGCGGCAGAGCATGGCCGTGTGGACGGGCAGCCACGCCTGGTCAGTGCTCGATCCTACCTGGGCGAACCCGGCCCTGTGCCTGCCCGGCGAGACGCCGCTCGGCTGCGAGTTCCGCCTGCACCGGCCCAGCGTCGTGCTGATCCGCCTGGGCACCAACGAAGCCTACAGCCCGGCGCTGTTCGAGCAGCACATGCGCGCGATCATCGAGTATTCCATCGAGCAGGGCGTGATCCCGCTCTTGGGGACGAAAGCCGACCAGCTTGAGGGCAGCGACCACATCAATGACATCGTGCGCCAGCTCGCAGCGGAATACGAGGTGCCGCTGTGGGACTTCGGGCGCGTGGCGAGCACGGTGCCGGGACGCGGCCTGCGCGAAGACGGCTTCCACATGACCTGGTACCCGCTCACCTACAGCGATCCGCGCGCGCTGCAAGCCGGGCATTCCGTTCACAACCTGGCCGCGCTGATCGCTCTCCACACCGTCTGGCAGAGTGCGATGGCGAGTGTAGGCTGAGCGCAAGAGACTCCCCCTCATCTATGCTCCGTCACCGGGTCCCTGCCTCCCGACCCGGCAGGGAGTACCGCCAGTAGAGAGCCTCACCCCCCGGCCCCCTCTCCACGTGGTGGAGAGGGGGAGTCATGGTGTGGTTAAGTCCCCTCTCCGTGTGTGGAGAGGGGGAGTCATGGTGTGGTTACGTCCCCTCTCCGCGTGTGGAGAGGGGATGGAGGGGTGAGGTAAAGCCGCACGTCTCCCGTGTCGGGTTGGTATACCCCTACGGCGTTTCCTGTGGGTATACCCCTACAGCGGGTGACACGCTGCTGCGCCCTGGTTGACCTCACCCCCGGCCTCGCTGCGCTCGGCTTGCCCCCTCTCCAACGTGGAGAGGGGGCAGCGAGGCCCGCGTCAGCGGGCCGAGCGGGGGTGAGGTCCGTAGGGGCGTATGGCCATACGCCCCTATGGAGGCATTTCGCCAACAGTATCGCCGGCGAAGAAAGGGGGAGCAGACTCAGAGACCGTTTGAGAAATTGTTCCCCCCACCCCCAACCCCTCAACCCGCAAGCAGGAAGGGGCCTGGAGTGCGCGCTTTTCTCCCTTTTTTTCCCCCCGCAGGGGAAAGGCCAGGGATGGGGGGAAGAGGCAGGGATAAGGCTTCTCAAACGGCCTCTCAAGTCCCTCCCTGCTGGCGGGGAGGGATTTAGGGTGGGGTAAACCATCGAACAGCCACAGGTGGACTTCCGCCAACGTGCAATAGTTTGTTCCTAGACTCGGATCGCCGCCTGGTCAGGCCAAACGGCAGGCGTTTTTGGTGTTCGTCGCCACTGGCGGGACGGGCGGCGGACCCGCTACTGTTGGTACAGGTGAGAGGCTCAAGACTATGATTCAGGAAGCGAGCTATGCGCGAGTTCATTGACGGAGCAGAGGCGATTGCGCGCGGGGCGCTCGACGCCGGCTGCACCTTCTTCGCCGGGTATCCGATCACCCCGGCCTCGCCCATCCTGCTGCACATGATTCGCGAGCTGCCCAAAGTGGGCGGCGTGGCCATCCAGGCCGAGGACGAGATCGCCTCGCTGGGCTTCTGCCTGGGCGCGGCCATGAGCGGCGCGCGGGCCATGACCGCGTCCAGCGGGCCGGGCATTGCCCTCTACAGCGAGCATATCGGCCTGGCGATCATGGGCGAGGTGCCCCTGGTCATCGTCAACGTGCAGCGCATGGGGCCTTCGACCGGCGGGGCGACCACCACCGCCCAGGGCGACATCCAGTTCATGCGCTGGGGGACGTCGGGCGGCTACCCGGTGATTGTGCTGGCCCCCACCGACGTGCGCGACTGCTACCGCCTGACCGGGCGCGCTTTCGACCTGGCCGAGCGCTTCCGCGCCCCCGTCTTCCTGGCGACGGACAAGGACACGGTCGCCACGCGGGCCACCGTAGACCTGGCAACCTATGAGCGCGTTCCCGTGCGCGAGCGCCCCCTGGCCGATCCCGCCGCGCCCTTCGTGCCCTACCGCGTGGCGCACCTCGACGAGGTGCCGCCGCTGGCGCACTTCGGCGGGCCGCACCTGGTGCGCCTCACTTCGTCGTCGCACGACGAGCGCGGCTACCTGACCAAGAATCCGCCCGACGTAGACCGGCTCAACCGCCATCTGGCGGCCAAGATCGAGGATCATCTCGACGAGATCGCCCTGGTCGAGAGTGACCTGCAAGACGGCGCGGACACCCTCGTGATCAGCTACGGCATCACCGCGCGGCCCGCCCAGGAAGCGGTGGAGATGGCGCGGGCGGCGGGGCGGCCCGTCTCGTCGCTGGTGGTGCGCTCGCTGTGGCCGGTGCCGGAGGCGGCCATTCGCGCGGCGCTGGCCGGCGTCCGGCGGGCGGTCGTCGTCGAACTGAACCTGGGCCAGTACCGGCGCGAGATCGAGCGGCTGGCGCGCAGCGAGCAGGAAGTGAGTGGCGTGCACCGCGTGGATGGCAATCTGATCGGCGCGGGGGAGATTCTGACCGAAGGGGGACTGGCCTGATGGCTGAGGCGCTCACCACTTACCTGAACGAAGACCTGCTGCCGCTGCCCTTCTGCCCCGGCTGCGGGCACAGCGCCATCGTCAAGCACCTGGACGCGGCGCTGGTGCAGCTTCAGCTTGACCCGCGCCAGGTAGTGCTGGTCACGGACATCGGCTGCCAGGGGCTGGCCGACCGCTACTTCGACACGAACGCCTTTCACGGGCTGCACGGGCGCTCGGTGACCTACGCCACCGGCATCAAGCTGGCCGACCCCGACCTCCAGGTAATCGTGCTCATCGGCGACGGCGGGACAGGCATCGGCGGGC
>JAGPFT010000128.1:2282-7693 GCA_018056405.1 Anaerolineae bacterium | reverse complement strand
GTCTGTTTCATGTGTTCTTCGGTCGTTTCGAAATCCGCACCCTAGACCTGCGGAGCACTTGATGGTACGCTGGCAAAGTGTCAACCATGTCCCCGAACACCTGTCAACTATGTCCCCGGTCTGTACAAAAGCCAGGGAGGGGGAAAGCGCCGCGTGCGGCGAGTCAAGTCCCCCTCTCTAGCTCGGCTGGAGAGGGGGATTGAGGGGGTGAGGCCTGTACAGGCGGCGATCAGACTTCGGAAGTCTTTGCGGCCCCCTACGTCCCCGCCGTGAAGCGCACTGTGACCGGAAGGCGGGCCAATGCCGATACCGTCTGGTTAATGGACTGGCTGAGGCGCTGAGCGAGCAGATCGCGCGCGTAGGCGTTGCGGGCGCGGACAGTCAGCACCCCGTCGGCATACGACACCGCCTGCGTCCCTTCCACCCAGCCGGCGTAGGTCGAGCGGTTCAACTGCGCGTGCAGTTGATCCATCGTCGCCCGCCAGATGTCGCGCATGGACAGCAGCCCGTCGCCGGGATGCACGTCCAGCCCATTCTCCGGCGCGGCCTCATCAGGCGGCTCCGGGGCGGCGTTCGCCGGGGGCGGTGCGGCGAATGCTTCGCCCAGAATCAGGTCCATGTCGAAGGGCAGCAGATCGCGGTTGCGCTGAGCGATCTGCCGCCACAGATAGCGCCCCTGCCCCAGCCAGTTGCGCAGCGGGAGTTGGGCCAGCATCTGCCAGCGATCCCAGTGCTCGACCGGCGGAATGGCCGGCAACGCCTGCCAGCGCTGCACCAACCAGCTTAGATAGCGCGGCGGCTGTTCAACGGTCTTATCTCCGCACACGGCCAGAATCAAAGCCACTAGATCGCGCGGTGACAGTTGCCCCGACATGGCGACCGCCCAGGCGGGCGTATGCGGCTGGACGGGCGTCGGCCAGGAATCGCGCAGCCACACCTGGAGCGGAGCCGCCAGATAGAAGGGCGTTTCGGGCCGCTCGCGCAGCGCCTCAACCAGCATTTCCCGAAGACGTTTCACCGGAATTTCTATCACTGAAAAATCAGCAGCAGCTTCCCCGGCTTGCGCCGGCGGGTTGGCTGGGGCGGGATGCTTGCTGCTGTTGGAGGATGCTGGTTTTTTTCTGGAGGATGCTTTTGCTTGATTCTCAGGACTCCTGTGCACGGATGTGGCAGACCCCTGTGCACGAATGTGGCGCACCCCCATCTCGCCGGTGTGCATAGATGTGGCAGACAGGGCCATTTCCGGTGTGTCGGGGTGTGGCAGAGCCTCTTCTTGCCGGTGTGCACGAATGTGGCGCATTCCCGCCTCACCGGTGTGTACAGATGTGGCAGACAGGGCCGGGGCGGGTCGAGTGATGCCGTTATTGGGCGCGTGCTCGGCCAGGACAATGCCCTGCGCTGGCCACGTGCGCAGCAGCGTCTCGTAGAGGGCGCGGTCTTCCGGCGCGACCGGAATATCCAGCGCCACGCGGAACTGGCGCGCCACCCGCTGCGGATGAGCCGGATCGCGGCCCTTCTGCGTCGCAAGCTGGCAGAAGAAGTCGGTCAGCGCCCAGCCTTCGCCAGAGGGCGGGGCATTCTCGACGTTGCGCCGCCACCATTCGCGCGGGCGACCGAGGGCGGTCAGCAGGGTGTCGAGCGCGGGCAGCCAGCAGGTATCGCGGCGCTGGCCCTCGGCGGCGTTGTCGTAGACCGCGCCGCGCAGCCACAGATAGGCCCAGGCCAGGTCGTGCCCCAGCCGCGCCCACCAGTGCGCCCGGAAATACTGCGGGACGATCACTTTGCTGGTGCGCCCGTCTTCGCGTACCAGAGTCACGTGGCGGTGCAGCGCCTCGGCGACCTCCGCCCACTCCTGCTGAAGGGCGCGGTCGGGAGCGTGCCAGCCCTGGAAGGCGCGCTGCAAGACCTGCCGGGCGGTGATCGCCTGCCCAACGGGGAAGCGCGGCGCGGGGTCGCGGGGGGAGGCGGCCCAAAGCTGGCGCGGCTCCATGCTCAGCGCCAGACGGGCGGCGGCAACAGGCGACGGGTCGAGCGTGGGCAGCAGGTCGCACAGATGCTCCGCGTCCGCTGGCAGCAGGGGATCGTCCATGCGCACGGCGTAGCGGTTCGTCTCCTGGATGATCGTGCCATTCTTCGCCTGGCGGCGCTGCCCGGTCTGCACGCGGACGAAGGCGGAGACCCAGGGCGCGTCCAGGCAGGTGTAGAGGTGACGGCGCGACATGGCCGCCTGGCAGGCGAGCGCCTCGCCGCTGATGGTGATGGTGTCGTCGGGGCTGCGGTAATCAAGCTGGCGCAGGGTGTTGATCACGGTGGCGGCGTCTGGCCCCAACAGGGGCAGCCAGCGTTCGAGGAAGTAGCGGGGAATGCCCATCACCACATCGTCGTGCAGCACGGCGCTGTAGGGCGTGGAATAGGCTTTGGACAGCTCCAGCACGCTGTCCCTGGTTGGCGGCGTGGCCTCAGACATCCGACAACCCCCTTGAAGTGGTGCCGGGGACCTCTGCCGCGCGCGGCGAGCAGAGTGTTCCCTACGGCGAAGGCGCAGGCAATCCGGGCGAGAGCGGTAAGGAAGGGCGTGACCAGCAACAAAGACTCGCAAAGGGTCTTGTGCCCGGCTGCGCGCGACGCGCCGCCATCCAGGGGGTGCATCCTGCGGCCAGACAGGAGTCCAACCCCCTATGATGTTGCAATGGTATCATTGATGCTCATCTGAGTCAACAATTGCGGTGCTGATAGCGAGTTTTTTGCACTTTTTATGACTCTCCGTATGCGCGTTGAAGGACATTTCGATTCCTGGTGCGGGTCGGGCGTGAAGGATTTCGGCATATTGCAGAAGTGTGGTATAGTTTTTGTTAAGCAGCGGCTAGAGAAGTTAGCGGGTGCACGAACGACTGTTCCTGGGGGAGTTTGGACATGCGCGTTGGACGCCTCCCCTGTCTCTCCACCCCGCCGAGCTTAAGGAGGGACCCCGGCACAGCATACTCCCCTTCCTCTGGCCTGTACAGCAGGCCGGGGGAAGGGCCCGCGGGATGAACCTGACAGCCCGTTCGTGCACCCGCAGGGACTATCTTTTCAAGTCTAGCACAAGTGTTCTGATTTTTCAAGAGAGCAGAAAAGGAGATTGGCGATTCTTCCCTCTGAGGCTGGTTGAGAAGGCGTCTTCCCCTACCCCACAAGGGGCAGGGGCGGACAGGCAGATGAGAATCGTTGAGATGGGCAAGGTGATGACGTGTGGGATAGTAGCCCCACCCCTAAATCCCCTCCCCACGTGATGGAGAGGGGACTTCATAGCAGATCGACGCCCCCTCTCCACCACGTGGAGAGGGGGCCGGGGGGTGAGGCTTGAGATGTTCGCCTGCCTTCACGTTTACTCAACGCCTGTCCGCCCCTGAACCCACAAGGGGGAGGGGCCTGGAGTGCGCGCTTTTCTCCTTCCCCCTCGTGGGGGAAGGGCCGGGGATGAGGGGGCAAACCCAGGCGCACGACGGCTCAAACAGCTACTCAGAGACGGGGAAACTCTACGCCGACTGTCTATGACCTCGAAACTCACGCCCAAGCTCGCGACTCCCTCGTACCGGCCCGATCCGACGGTGACGCAACGCCGCCTGGAAGACTTGCAGCGCATGTTCGGCATGTACACCTTTCCGTTCTCGCTGTCGCCGAATCCGGATTACCTGTACGTGGCCGGGGTCACGGCGCGCACGCTGGCCAAGACCACCTTCGCCATTGACCAGCGCCAGGGATTGAGCGTGATCATCGGCGATTATGGGACGGGCAAGACCATGCTGGCCCGCTACATCTACAACTCGTACACCGCCGGCGATGTCCGCGAGCCGTCGGTCGTGGCCTACATCCCCGACCCGCCGCACCCCGGCACGCGCGAGCTACAGCGACGCATGATCCAGGAGCTAGGCGGCAAGACGGGCAAGCGTACCAACGACGGCCTGATGGACGACCTGCGCAGCATGGTCATGGACATCCTGGGCACCGGGCGCAACTGCATCGTGATGATTGACGAGGCGCAGACACTCGTGCGCCGCCAGCTTGACATCATCCGTGAACTGTTCAACTTCAACGCGGGCGGGCTGGTGCCGTTGCAGGTGGTGCTCATCGGCAAGGAAGAACTGCGCCTCAACCTGCACAACGCGCCCGATCTGAACGACCGCGTGGCCGCCCGCTCGACGCTGGAGCCGTTCACCCCGGCGGAGACTGCCGAGCTGATCACTTTTCGCCTGAACCGTGCCGGCTGCAAGATACCGCTCT
Source organism: Anaerolineae bacterium (assembly GCA_018056405.1). Lineage (GTDB taxonomy): Bacteria > Chloroflexota > Anaerolineae > Aggregatilineales > Aggregatilineaceae > UBA2029. The sequence continues at coordinate 3,430 of JAGPFT010000128.1, read as the reverse complement.
TTATGCCCGACGCGATGGACCTGTTGTATGATTTGTCAAAGGGGTATCCTCGTAAGGCGGTCAAGCTGGCCGGCGCGGCCCTGTGGTACATCGTCGAGTTTGGCATGGAGCGCATTTCGGCGGCGGCGTTGGAGGCGGCCCGGCTGCGCGACGAGATCGAATGAGCGGGGCGTGCGCCGGCTGGGGCGAAAGTGGAGCGTGGATGGTGGCTGAGCACGATGGCAGTTTCCGTCGTCTGATGGAACTGGTCAGGGAGCGTCAGAGCGGGCCGCCGTCTGGTCGCCCCGGACGCCCGCCCAAGAACCGCGTGGCCGTCACCGGGCACATCGCCCGCCACATTCACCAGCGCATGACGGCGCTGGCCCAGCAGCGCACCTGCCGCGCCGATCACGTAGTCAGCGCGTCTGACCTGTACAACGAGGCCGCGTTGCAGATGGTGGGCGACCTGCACAACCTGCTGGGCGACGATCTGCGGCTGCCCGCCGGGGCGGTATCGCTCAGCGGTATTCTGGGGCTGCGCGAGCTGGTGGATCGCCCGGTCGTCACCCCGCTGCGCGACCTGAACCTCCAGGCGAACGAACAGCAGCGCACGACACTCTATGTGGATCAGCCCTTGTGGGACGCGCTGATCGAGATGAGCCTGCGCTTTGGGCTGAGTATGCGCAAGACCATTCACGTGCACCGCCTGCTGGAATTGGGGGCAGCCTGGTATCTGGCGGGGGTGGAGGGCGACAGGGGCTAAATGTGCCCTATTCTGATGACATAACATCAAAAATTTATGACGCTGATTGTTACTAATAGGCGCTAAGGACGAGGGGGCTTGTGTGACGGCGTGGGGCGCGGCTGTTCGCCGGCGTTTGTTCGCATCCCGTAGGGGTGTATGGCCATACGCCCCTACGGACCTCACCCCCGCTCGGCCCGTTGACGCGGGCCTCGCCGCCCCCTCTCCACGTTGGAGAGGGGGCAAGCCGAGCGCAGCGAGGCCGGGGGTGAGGTCAACCAGGGTGCAGCAGAGTGTCACCCGCTGTAGGGGTATACCAACCCGACACGGGAGACGTGCGGCTTTACCTCACCCCCGCTCGGCCCGTTGACGCGGGCCTCGCCGCCCCCTCTCCACGTTGGAGAGGGGGCAAGCCGAGCGCAGCGAG
>JAGPFT010000128.1:0-2182 GCA_018056405.1 Anaerolineae bacterium | reverse complement strand
TCGGCCCGCTGATGCGGGCCTCGCCGCCCCCTCTCCACACGCGGAGAGGGGGCAAGCCGAGCGCAGCGAGGCCGGGGGTGAGGTCAGCCAGGGCGCAGCAGAGTGTCATCCGCTGTAGGGGTATACCAACCCGACACGGGAGACGTGCGGCTTTACCTCACCCCCGCTCGGCCCGTTGACGCGGGCCTCGCCGCCCCCTCTCCACGTTGGAGAGGGGGCAAGCCGAGCGCAGCGAGGCCGGGGGTGAGGTCAACCAGGGCGCAGCAGAGTGTCACCCGCTGTAGGGGTATACCCACAGGAAACGCCGTAGGGTTACCAACCCGACACGGGAGACGTGCGGCTTTACCTCACCCCCGCTCGGCCCGTTGATGCGGGCCTCGCCGCCCCCTCTCCACGTTGGAGAGGGGGCAAGCCGAGCGCAGCGAGGCCGGGGGTGAGGTCAACCAGGGCGCAGCAGAGCAGCGCCCACCGGCTGACGGCTTTTTCAGGGAGACTGGCTCATGCGCAGTATCTGTCTGACGAACAACAAGGGCGGGGTTGGCAAGACCACCACGGCGGTCAGCCTGGCGCATGGGCTGGTGATGCTGCTGCGGCACAACGGCCTGCCCTGCCGCGTCCTGCTCATTGACACCGACTCCCAGGCCCACGCCACCCTGCTGACCACCGGTCGGCGGGACTGGAGCCGTGCCGAAAGCCTGGGCGAGGTGCTGGTCGCCAGGCCGGAGCGAGCGGGCGCGGTTCTGCAGCAGTTGATCGTCCCCTCGACGTGGGACGAGGATTTGCATGTGGTGCCGGGGTCGCCCACCCTGGACGGAGTCAATACGCGCCTGGCCGAGGATCACGGCTTCGCCGTGCGCCTGCGCCATGCCCTGCGCAGCGTCGCCGACCGCTACGACTGGGTGGTCATTGACACCATGCCCTCGTTCTCGCGCCTGACGACGCTGGCCATGGTCGCCGCGACGGACATCATCATCCCCGTTGAATTGCGCTTTCTGGAGACGATTGGCCTGCAGGCCATCGTCGAGAAGATCAAAGAGGTGCAGCAGACCTGGGAGATTCCCGTCCGGCTGACCGGTATCCTGCCGGTCAAGTACGACCAGCGCATCACGCTGGAGCGCGAGAACCTGGCCCTTTACAGCGAGCATACTTTCTACGGGCCGCGCCTGTTCGCCACGCCGATCCCCACCAACGTGGCCATTTCCTACGCGCACGATGCGTGCGAGTCCATTTTCATGTACGACGACCAGTCGAGCGCGGCCCGTGCCTACATGATGTTCGTGCGCGAGCTGGTCGAGCGGGTGGTGAAGCCCGCAGGAGCCTGAGGACTATGACTAAACGCCGCTCACAAGGCACGCGCGCCCTGCTTGAAGAGTTGGGCAGCCTGGAGGGGATCGCCGAATCCGCTCCCGACATCGCCGGCAAGGGGCTGCGCGTCGTCACCATTGTGCTGGAGCGGATTCGCCCCGACCCCGCCCAGCCGCGCCGCGTGCTGCCGGAGGCGATCCGCTCTGAGTTTACCGCCGGGCACATCAACGCGCGCCAGGCCCTCGAACGCTGGGAGGCGCTGGTCGCCGAAGAAGCCGCGCGGCGAGGCCGTCCCCGCCCGGACTGGGCGGCGCTGCTCAGCCGCGACCCGGACGACCGGGCCGAAGAGACCTTCGACGCCGATCCGCCCGGCGCGCCCGGCCCCGAAGAGGAAATGCTGCGCGCGATTGTGGCCACTGCCGCGACGATCCGCCACGGCGGGCAGGTCAGCCCGATCACCGTTGTGGAGATGGACGGGGGCAGCTACTACCGCATCGAGACAGGGGAGCGCCGTTACTGGGCGCATCACTGGCTGCATATGTGGGTGGCCAACGGTTTCGACCAGATTCAGTGCATCGTCGTCCCCCAGGCGAGTCCCTGGCGGCAGGCGGCGGAGAACACCAGCCGCGAAGGGCTGTCGGCGATGGCCCTGGCCCGCCAGTTGGCGACGCTGCTGCTCGACCTGTACGACATTCACCCCGACTACACGCGCCCCATCCCCAACGACTGGTACCGCCAGGCGTTGGCGTACCGCGTGCCGCGCGGCGAGGGCGAGGCCCTGCGCGCCGCGCTGGGCAGCGTGCAACGCTCGCAGTTCAGCCGCATTCAGGCGTTGCTGCGCCTGCCGGACTCCGTGTGGGAACTGGCCGACCGTCAC
>JAGPFT010000127.1 GCA_018056405.1 Anaerolineae bacterium | reverse complement strand
CAGGCGGAGGCGATCCTGCTGCGCGGCATAGAAGGTCAACAGGGTAAGGAAGAGAAAAAGCGCCGTCTCCATGCCGCTGAGCGCCGCCCACACGAACGGCCCCGTCACGGCGTAGGCCAGGGCCAGGGTTAGCGCATAGCCCGCCCCTCCCGGCTCCTCGGCCAGCGGACTGGCCCGCCCGATCAGGTAGACCAGCCAGGTCGATCCGAAGAAGGCCAGCGCGCCGATGCCCAGCGCCCAGTACGCCAGCGCCCAGCCATCGAAGCCCGCCGCGTAGCCGAGCGCCAGCAGCGGCGCGTAGAGCAGGCTGGTCGCGCCAGAGGTCGGTGGGTCGCCCGGATAGTAGGTCATCGGCTGGCCCGCTGCCCACTGGCGCGCATACTGGAAATGAATGTACGTGTCGTCCAGCGGCATGAGCAGCGGGTCGCGGCTCACCGCAAGGCTCACGCTCAAAGTGAGCAGCACGACCGCCCCGACCACAACCACAAGGGCCAGCCACGCCGTCCACTGCTCGCGGCTGGCCCCTGCTGTCTGGAGCCACAGTTGGCGGCGCAGCCCTGCGCGCGCCACGCCGCCCGCCTCATCCGGCATCAACCGCCTCAGCCGTCTTCTCCCGGATACACCTGCCAGCCCACATCAGCAGTGAGCATCTGGATTACCCGGTCGTGTGGGATGTCCACCAACGTTGCCGACGCCTCAACCGCCACGGTCCCGTCCGCCAGCGCAATCTCGCCGCTCACCTGCGCTATCCGCCCGCGATCCTGCTCCACGCGCCCGCGCACAGTCAATTCCTCGTTCAGCGGCACCGGGCGGCGGTAGCGCATCTCCATCTTCGCTGTGAACATGAAGCGCGCCTGCTCAACGGCGTCCGCATCCTCGTCGGCCAGCAGCGCGCGGCCCATCGTCTCGTCGAGAATCGTCGCCAGGATGCCACCGTGCGCCATGCCGGGGTAGCTCTGGTACTGCTCGCCAAGCGTTACCCGCGCCACCACGCGCTGGTAGCCATCGTTGAAGAAGCGGATGCGCAGCCCGCACGGATTCTCGACGCCGCAGACAAAGCACCAGCGCGCGCTCGGCTGCTGGTCGAACCGCTCCGCCGAGGGACTTGGGTCAGACACCGCCCGCCTCGCCGCGTCGAGCCTGTCAGTCGCCGTAGCCGCTGGCGAACGTGTCAATCATCAGCCGCACATCGTCGCCCAGCGGGTAGAGCACCGGGCACGTGCAGCCAGCAGACACATACTCGCGCACCTTGGCCCGCACTTCTGCCGGCGTCCCCGACGCGGTGATCAGTTGCACCACGTCATCGGGCACCAGAGTCATGGCGCGCTCGATCTGCTCCTCGGTCGCCGGCCAGGTGAGCACCTGGTGAATCTCGTCGAGCAGTTCGCTGCTGACGCCACTGGCCTTCATGATGTGCGGCTGCTGGCCCAGGTATTGCGTGACCAGCTGGCGCGCGCCGTCCAGGGCCTTTTTGCGGTCGTTATCCACCGAGCACACCACCAGTTGGGGCCGGTCAATGTCGTCCACCCTGCGCCCGGCCAGCTTCGCGCCGGACTCCAACTGCTCCAGCGCAGCCACGTTGTAGGCGGGCGAGACCAGGTAGTTGAGCAACACGCCGTCGCCGATCTCCCCGGCCAGGGCCAGCATCTTGGGGCCGGTCGCGCCGATGTAGATGGGCACGTTGCGCGGCTCGCGCCGCCCGTGCACGATGTCCAGTTCGATGCCGGTCACGTGCACGAACTCACCGTGAAAGGTGACGTTCTTCATCGCCAGCAGATCGCGCACTACGGTCACATGCTCGCGCATGGCCAGCAGCGGCTTGGTGCGCTCGATGCCCACGTTCTTGGCCAACGGGTCCCACCACGCGCCAATGCCCAGCAGAATCCGGTTGGGGGCCAGGTCGTCGAGCGTCAGGAAGGTCGCCGCCGTCAACGCAACGTTGCGCGTCCAGTTGTTGATCACGCCGGAGCCGACCTTGATGCGCCTGGTCGTCGCCGCGTAAGCCGCCATCGGAACAATGGCATCGCGCACCAGACGGCTTTCGGCTTGCCAGACAGCCTCGAACCCGCGGTCCTCGGCGTACTGCACGTACTGGATCGCGTCCGCCAGCGGGTGCGCATCCTGTAGATACAAAGCTACTCGGTCAGCCATAAGCCTTCTCCTGTCTATTCAATACCTCTGCAGAACTGATTTCACAGCGTCTCACGGAGTACCACCGGACAACGGCGCTCCCACTGGGCCAATCCGCTCTATGATAGGCTCTCCCAATGCCTTTGCCAACTCAACATAGCGGGCCAGGTCGTCGGGCGTGTCAATATCCAGCGACGCGCTCTCCGAGCGGTACACGAGCACCGTCGCGCCTGCCTCGCGCGCGTAGTACTGGTGGCGGTTGAAGCTGTTCTCGCCAAAAGCATAAGGGATGATGCCCGGCGGCCTGACGAACAGCAAGTTGGTGCCCTGTTCGCGGCGGTCGGGCACCAGCACAACCGAGTTATGGTAGCGCCCCATGTCCACCACCGTCCCGATGTCTTCGGCAGAGAGGAGGGGAATGTCAGCCGGCACGACGAGCACCGCCTCGCTGCCCCACACCCTGGAAGCCTGCGTCGCCCGCAGCAGCGCATTGTTCAGTTCTGGCGCTCCGCTCTCCTGCACGGTCTGCGCGCCCAGGTCGCGGGCTATCGCCAGCGCCTGCGTGTCGCGGCTGATGACCAGCACGCCTTGAATGGGCGACAATGGCAGCAACAGCCGCACGGTGCGCAATAGCATCTGCGTCGCCAGATATTGGCGTTGCTCCGCTGGTAGCACCCCCGCCAGGCGGCTCTTCGCCCGGCTCAACGGCTTCACTGGCACAATCGCCCATACACTCATCGCTGTAAACTCCCTGCCCACTCCAGGACCTCATACGCCAGACGCGCTTTGTCGGCGTCTGTCTTCATCAATGTAGCCGTGGCCAGCGCCGGAACGCCCATCCCTGACGCCTGGGCTGCATCGGCGCTGTCCACCACCAGCCCCTCCACCAACCCCTGATAATAGCGTGCCACGCCTGCCGGAGAAATGTCCAACCCCAGTTCTGGCATCAGCTTGGCCGCCGGCCCTTTGACCGCCCGCCCGCCGATGAACGGGCTGACCGCCACGCACACGCCCCGCCGCCCGCGTAGCGCTTCTTTCATGCCGCCAGCGGCCAGGATCGGCGCGACCGACAGCACGGGATTCGACGGGCAGATGACAATCACCTCAGCGGCAGACACGGCCTCGGCGACCGCCCCGCTGATGCGCGCCTCTTCCGCGCCGCGAAACCACACACGGCGGACGGTTGGCTGCCAGCGCCAGCGCACAAAGTAGTCCTGAAAGGCCAGCGGGCCATGCTCCACCGTGTCCACGATGGTCGCCAACGGATCATCGGTGACGGGCAGCAACCGCTGGCGAACGCCCAGCGCCGCCGCCAGGCGAGCCATCACCTCGGTCAGCGACAGGCCCGCCGCCAGCCAGTGCGTGCGCAGCAGATGCGTGGCTACGTCGCGGTCGCCCAGACGAAACCAGGTTTCCTCGCCGTAGCGGGCCAGCATATCGAGCATCTGCTCGCTGTCGCCGGCCAGCCCCCAGCCCGTCTCCGGGTTGGCGACCCCGGCCAGCGTGTACATCACCGTGTCCAGATCGGGGGAGATGTGCAGGCCATAGAGCGTGAAGTCATCGGCCACATTGCCGACGACCGTCAGATAATCGGGCGGCAGAACTTGCGCCAGCCCGAAGACCAGCCTGGCCCCACCTACCCCGCCGGCCAGCGCAACCACGCGCGGCGCGTGTGTCAGAACCATCGCACCTTCGTCTCCAGGGGCGCGCGATCCTTGCTGCGCGCCTCCGCCGGATAGCCTACCGTCAGCAGGGCCAGCGCTTCCCAGTCGGGCGGCAATTCGAGCGTCTCGCGTACCACGTCCGGGCAGAACAGCAGCGCGCACAGCCAGCACGCCCCCAACCCCTGCGCGTGCGCCAGCAGCAGCATATTCTGGACGGCCAGGGCGACGCTCTGCACGGCCATCTCCCGCTCATAACCCTGGCGGCGCGCGCCGGCGAAACGGGCCGGTCGCTATAGCGGCGGATCGAGCGCCGCGCCTGCATCAGCGCCAGCAGCGCCTCCGCCTCCATGCGGCTACCCGCCCGCGTCCTGGTGATCGGCGTACAGGTCAAGAGCTTCGGGCCGGACGAGATCAGCAGCGCAGCCGTCGCCCTGCGGAACGACCATCCCGCGCACCAGCACGACCGGCAGCCCTTCCGCCCCTTGCCCGGTGACCAGCCCTGCCGCTGCTGCCAGTTCGTCGCCCAGCCCGGTCACAGTGATGCGCAGTTCGCGCCCATACAGGTCGCGCTGCCCGCGCTTGTCCCAGGCCGCCGGGAAGCCGGCCAGGCCGATAGCCACGCCGACCGTCCCGATGCGAAACGGGCGGCCATGCGAGTCGCTGATGACGATGCCGGGCGCTACGCCGGTCAGGTCGCGCAATTGCTGGCGGATCTGCGCCGCCGAGCGGTCGGGGTCTTCGGGCAGCAGCAGCACCCAGTCTTCCCCCTCGCGGCCCACGTTCGAGTGATCAATGCCGGCATTCGCCAGCGTGAAACCCAGCCGGTGACGCACGATCAGCACGTCCGGGCGCATCCGCGAGATGGCGGTGGACTCGCGCAAGACGAGTTCGACCATGCGCGGGTCTTTGCGCGTCTGCTCCGCCACCTTGCGGGCGCGCGACGACGGCTCGACGGCGCGCAAGTCGGCGAACCGTCCCTCGGCTTTGGAAACCAGCTTGGAAGTGATGACGAGAATATCCCCTGGCTCGAGGGCCAGGCGCGCGCTTTCCAGGCTGGCGACCAGGATCGCCGCCAGGTCATCGCCGGGCTGCACATGGGGAATATGCGGCAGACCGATGAGGGTCAGCCGGGTAAGCTGCGCTGCCGTCGGCACGTCATTCCAGGCCCGTGATGCGAATCCCAGCCCCAGCGACCTTGTACCGCTTATTGATATACAGCAGGACGGGCGTCAGCGCCTCAACCGCCACCGCGTTGGCCAGCGGCCCGGCGTCAATGGCGCGCATCCCCGGAATGGCCTCCACCAACTGCGCGACCTCACCCTTCGCCTCGGCGTCGTCGCTGCACATCAGCACATCGCCGTTGACGCCCTGAGACAGTTCTTGCAGGTGCGCTGCGCCCACATTCTGGAAAGCGGCCACCACACGCGCGCCGTCGCCCAGCAGGGCCTGCGCTTCCAGGCTGGCCGCCCTGCCCTCTGGCACGTGCACGGTGCGCACATTCGGCGGCTGTAGCGGCACCGTGACATCCACCAGGATTTTGCCCTGCACATGCTCCTTCACCGACTCAAGGATCGCCTGATGCGCGCTGTACGGCACGCTGAGCACCACCAGGTCGGCCTGCGCAGCGGCGTCTTCGTTGCTCATCCCATGAATCACCTCAGCGCCCAGGATAGCGTTCAGTTCGCTGGCTTTGGCCGCCGCGCGCTCCGCGTCGCGCGAGCCGATCAGCACGCGGTAGCCGCTGTGCGCCCAACGCAACACCAGGCCGGAGCCTTCTTTGCCGGTGCCGCCGAGAACCGCGATGGTCAGGAACTTAGGGTCTTTTGACAACCTCGTAGCCTCCGTCACTGCGCGAGTACCTGCTGGACATGGTGATTATAACGCTCCCAGACCTGAGGAGCGTGCGCGCGCGCCGCTGCCGCAATTGCGCCCTCGTCCAGGGTGAGCAGCGCCCGGTCGCGCATCAACACCTTGCCCGCCACGATGGTCGTCGTCACCATCGAGGACTCGAAGCCAAACAGGATGTGCCAGGGCAGATTGCCCGCGTTGAGCGGCGTGAACGGGCGGTAATCCACCAGGATCACGTCCGCCGCCGCGCCGGGCACGAGCGCGCCCACCTGCTGCGGGAAGAAAGACGACGCCAGGCGCGCGTTGTTGGCGGTGGCAATCTGGGCGATCATGTCGCCAGGAGCCAGGCGCGGATCGCGATTGGCCACCTTGTGCAGCAGATAAGCCGCTTTCCACTCCGCCCACATAGTGTTGCTGAAGCCGTCGTTGCCCAACGCCAGCGCGATCCCCTCGGCGAACATGGCATCGAGCGCGGAAGCGCCGACGGCGTTGTTCATGTTCGAGCGCGGCTGATGCGATACCCAGGTGCCCGTATTCTTGAGGATGGCGCGCTCAGCAGCGTTAACGTGCACGGCATGGGCGACGATGGTCTTTGGTCCCAGGATACCGAAGGAGTCCAGCCGCTCGACGACACGCTTGCCCGCCTTGCGCAGGCTATCCTCCTCGTCGGCCTCGTGCTCGGCCACGTGAATGTGGAAGCCCGTATCCAACCCGCTGGCCGCCTCCACACACGCCCGTAGCGTCTCATCGGTCAGCGTCAGGCTGGCGTGCAGCCCGAAGGTCGCCGCGACGAGCGGGCGCATCCGCGCGGCGCGCAAGAAGCGCACATTCTCGGCGATGCCCGCCCGCGCTTTGTCCGGGCCGTCGCGGTCGGTGACTTCGTAGCACAGCACCGCGCGCAGCCCGCTCTCCTCCACCGCATCGGCGATCACGTCCAGACTACCGTCAATGAAGTTGGGGCTGGCATGATGGTCAATCAGCGTCGTTGTGCCGTGCTTGATCGCGTCCACCAGGCAAACCAGCGCGCTGAAACGCACCGCCTCCTGGTCGAGCGACTTGTCGAGCGGCCACCACAGCCGTTCCAGGATTTCGAGGAAGTTCCTGGGCGCTGGCCCCGGAATGCCCATGCCACGTGAATACGCACTGTAGAAATGCGTGTGCGCGCAGATTCCGCCGGGCATGACCAGTTGCCCGCGCGCGTCGAAGCGTTCGGCAGTGGGATAACGCTCAGCCAGGCTCCGTGCCTCGCCCACCTCACGGATTGTGTCGCCGTCAATCAAGACAGCGCCGTCCTCGATCACGCGGTTCGGCATCTCCCAGGTGACCACTGTTGCATTCGTGATTAGCAGAGCCATAGCACTCTTCTCTTGTTCTCTAACGGCAGCGGCCCGCAGGCAGCCCGCCGTGCTTTCTGACCGCATCCAGAATCGCCGCCACTGTCTCCTGCAGCGCGCCCGGCCCGCCAGACACCGGCAGAGCAATCGCGCGCTCGTCGCGCGGCCCCGCTGAGGCGATGACCATCCCATCGGCGCAGCGGATGACCAGGGTTGCGCCCCGGCTCTCTGGACGGGACTCTGTGTCCCAACGCCGCTCAGCGCGGACGCCCCGCCTCTCCAGCGCGTGAAACACGCGATCCACAAAAGCATCCGCCTCAGAATACAGGTCGGCCAGATCGCGCGCCTGCGAGAAGCGATCCCAGGTCGTGTGAATGAAGGTCACAACCCGCCGGTCGCTATTGACAATGGGCGGGTCCTTGCGGCGCAGCTCGCCGAATTGCAGTTTGTGGTAGAGCGCGTCGGCGCGAGGATGAGCCGGCTCTTCCGGCAGCAGATCGCGGCGGCGAACCAGCTCAAGCCCCGTGCGCCGTGCATAGTAGTGAATAGCGCCGTTGAGCTCCCCAAAGGCGCGGCTGAAGAAGAAGGCGACGTACTCGGCATAGATGCCCTGCGCAGCCTGGCCTTGCGGCACGCGATACCAGTGCTGGGTCTGCGCCATCTCGAAGTCGCGCTTGCGGTTGATGACGCCAACCAGGACGCGGTCTTCGGGGTACAT
>JAGPFT010000126.1 GCA_018056405.1 Anaerolineae bacterium | reverse complement strand
GTCTGTTTCATGTGTTCTTCGGTCGTTTCGAAATCCGCACCCTAGACCTGCGGAGCACTTGATGGTACGCTGGCAAAGTGTCAACCATGTCCCCGAACACCTGTCAACTATGTCCCCGGTCTGTACAGCTGGGCCGGGGAGGGGGCCAGGGGGAGGGGCATTGTGCCCATACCACGCACCCGGAAGCCTTCACTTGACGCGCATGGGGCGTATGACGATACGCCCCTACGCGGGCGCAGCAGCGCAGTGCTCCCGCTGCGTGGCCTTTAGCTGAGGTGAATCGTGCCGAAGGTCGTCGCCGCCGTGATGGTGAGATCGGCGCGGGCCTGGAGTCCCTCTGCGTCCCGGTCGGGGTGATCGCCGCTGGCGTACAGGCCAGGTGCGATTTCGGTGAAGCGCCCGGCGTCGGCGCGCACGCGGCCAAACGGGCCGGCCTGCACACGCACAACGGCAGTGCTGCGCGGGGGGACGCTCACGCGCACATCGCCGAAGCTGGAGCGGGCGACAAGCTCGCCGCGACAGCGGGCCGGGCAGGCCAGGCTGACATCGCCCAGGCCGGAAGCGATGATGGCGCGCTCGACCTGGATGCCGCGCAGGTCGGCGTCGAGCCGCCCCAGATAGCTGCTCATCAGGATTTCCCAGGGCAGGTCGTGGGCGAGGCCTACGTCCCAGTCGGCCAGGGAGAGCCACCAGGTCTGGCCGCGATGCATGGTGAGGCGGGCGCGGTTGTTGCGCACGGCCAGGTCGGGCCGCGAGCGCGCCGTATATTGCCCGGCGATGAGCCGCCCGGACTTGCGCAGCGCCTGAAGCTGCACATCAATCTCGCCGCTCTCAATCTCGATGGCAGCGGACTCGACGCTGCCGCGCGTGATGCCGAAGGTGTGCGCGCCCCAGCTAGGGGCGATGTCGCCGCGCACCAAGATGAGCAGGCCCACCAGGACGAGCAGGATGGGCCAGTAGGGGGCCAGGTCGAGGTCAACGAGCAGGAAGTTGTCCAGCAGCAGCGCCACGCCGCCGGCCATCAGAATGAGCGGCCATAGCAGGGGCGTGCGTTTGGTGGACGTGCTCATGGTGCCCTCCTATATGTCGCGCAAGTAGTCGCGCAATAGCTGGTGCGCCGACGAGTGGCGCAGCCGGTTGAGCGCCTGCGCCTCGAGCTGGCGAACGCGCTCGCGCGTGACGCCGATCTGCCGGCCCACTTCCTCTAACGTGTGTGTCTCGCCGTCTTGCAGGCCGTAGCGCAACTGCAGGATGTGCGCTTCGCGTTCGGGCAGGCGGGCCAGGGCTTGCTGCAGGTGTTCGCGTAGTAGATTCTGCGTCACGACCTCGGCCGGCTGCGGGCTGTTCTTGTCCTCGATGAAGTCGCCGTACTCGGAGTCGGCGTCTTCCTCGATGGGCGTCTCCAGGCTGATCGGGCGGCGCGAAATCTCGATCAGGGTGCTGATCTTATCGGGCGTGGTGTCCATCGCGTCGGCCAGCTCGTCGCTGGTCGGATCGCGGCCCAGTTGTTGAGTGAGATGGGTGGAGATGCGCCGCAGCCGGTTGATCTGGTCGCCCATGTGCACGGGCACGCGAATGGTGCGGCCCTGGTCGGCCACAGCGCGGCTGACCGCCTGACGAATCCACCAGGTGGCGTAGGTGCTGAACTTGTGCCCGCGCTGGTATTCGAACTTGCGGGCGGCGCGGATCAGGCCGATGTTGCCCTCCTGGATCAGGTCGAGGAAGTGCACGCCGCGTCCGATGTACTTCTTGGCCACGCTGATCACCAGGCGCGAATTGGCCCGCACCAGGTATTCCTGGGCGGCTTGGGCGTCGGCGACGAGCGTTTCCAGTTCGGCCCGCTCGTCGGCAGTCAGATAGTCGGCCATTTCCTCCAACCGCTCCGCCGCGAACTGGCCCGCTTCCATGCGCTTGGCCAGGGCCACTTCTTCCTCTGCGGTCAGCAGGGGGACGCGCCCGGCCTCTTTGAGGTAGAGGCCGACCACGTCGTCGGTTTCCAGGGCTTGCTGGTACCCTGCGTCCTGGATCAAGTCCTCGTACAGGATAGCGGGGTCGAGTATTTCTTCGCCAGCCTCAACTTCGGCCAGTTCGTCGCTGGTGTTCAGCTCTGCGCTCCTGGCAGGCGAATCCGGCACGACCTCCACGCCTTCGCTGCTCAGGGCGTCGAGCAGCTCATCCAGCAGGTCGAGGTTGTGCTCCAGGGCGGGCATACGGGCCAGAATATCATCGTAGGTGATATACCCGTTGCGTTTTCCCTGTTCGATCAGTTCTCGCCACAGTGGCGAGTCTGGGGTGATGAATTCGTGTCGTACTTCGGCCAAGGTCATCTCACGAGCAGTCAAGCCTTCTCACAAAAAATACCCTACCTCCAACGGTAGGGCTGCCCTGCTCCAACTCCCGTCGCAAACGCAGACCTCAGGGTACAGACGGCGTTGTTTCAGTCCCCGCTGGCAAGTCGTCAAGCGCCGGCGCGACGAGCGTGGGATCGGTGAGCGCAGCCATGAGATAGTCAACGGTCTGCCTGGGGATCAAGAAAATGTGCCGGTCGGCCTCACGCTGGGCATGGACGTACACATAGTATGCCATATGATCCGGATTCGCGTCACCTATCTCCAACAGCCCCTCATAGACGCCGCCCGCGCTGTCCTGCGCCTGAAAGCGCACGCGGTAGGCCGGGGCAGGGGCCAGGCCATACAGCGCCAGATTGTCGGCGCTGGCCGGGTACTGCTGCGTTGCCGCGAGCAACACAATCGCTGCTGCCGCATTCTCCGCCGTGACCTGGTTGATTGACTCGGCGGCGATGGGCTGCTGGATTGCAGCTATCTCAGGAGCGTACCACAGCCCGTCTGCGTCGCGCACCAGCAAAATGCCCCGTCCTGCGCTGACATCTAGCACTTCCAGCCCCGTGACCTGGGCCGGATCACGCAGGGTGGAGAACAGGCGGGTTGGCTGGCTGGCTTGCTGAGTCGCCTCGTAAACGCGCATCTGCTCCAGGCGCTCTGCCGGATCGTCGAGCATCAGCCGGGCCAGCATGACCGCCGCCAGGGCTGCCAGAAGCAGGTAGCCTGTCCCTCGCTTCACCATGATGATTTCTCAGCAGGCTCAGGAAAGTCTAACGCAATCAGGTGGTTTACCTTACCTCCACTCGGCGCTGACGCCTCGTTGCCCCTTCTCCGCTGGCGAAGAGAGGGCGAGCCGAGCGAAGCAAGGCTGGGAGGTGAGGTAAACCAGGGCATGGCAGCTTATGTCTCCAACTGTTTACCTGAGGCCACTTCTGCTCGCCAGGCGCGCAGCCCCAGATTCTAGCCTAACGCCGCCGGTACCACCAAACGGCCCCACCGGTGAGGAGCACAGCGCCCGGCAGCAGGATCATGGTGATGACGGCGATGGTGTTGCGCTCGCCAGCGGAGACAGCCAGCTTGAGCAGGGTTGGGTCGTTGACCGGCGTGAAGGACACGGCGTCGGCGAAGCCAGTGAGCCAGTCCAGGATGTCCGTCCACAGATAGACATTGCCCGGCACCTGCTTGACGTACTCGTTCTTGAAGATGTCGGAGTCGCCGATGAGCACCAGGCGGGGCTGAACGTCGTGCTGGAACTCAAGCTGGCGGCGCACGGTGACGCCGACGAGCAGGGGGCCAGGCAGGTCTGCGCCGGGGTCGTAGGCGATGCGCCCTTCGACAAAGTCGCTCAGCGCAGTCTCGCCAAACGACTGCTCGGAGGTGTACAGCAGCGGCTCGCGCACGTAAGCGTTCTGGCGTTCGGTGGGCAGGTCTGCGACTTGCAGCGGGCGCACGAAGCGCGTGTAGATTGGCTCGTCGCGCACGTCGCTCATGATGGTGTGCGGGGCGATGGTGTTGAGGATGGGCAGCCACTCGCTGCCGTTGACCAGTTCCGGCATGGTCTCAATGATCAGCGCATCCAGCGCGCGCACTCCGAACTCGTCCCACAGATAGGCGTTGAGCGGGCTGTCGGCGTCAAGAAAGGTGTTGCCGGGCGCGCCACTGATGGCCGCCTCGATCACCGGCGGGTCGGCGAAGATGCCCAGCCGCCCGCCGCGCTGCAGATAGGCCGCCAGACGCTCGACTTCCTGCGCTGTGAAATCGTCCCAGGCACCGACGATGAGCACGGCGCTGGCGTCGGCAGGCACCTCGTCCACTTCCGCCAGCGACAGCGGCTCGACGGCGATGCCCTGTCCGTCCAGGCTGACGAACAGCCGTGAGATGCCGTTATCGTCGGCCAGGGACAGGTCGCGCTCGCCATGCCCGGTCGTGAAATAGACCTTAAACGCGCCGGCGGAGGCGACAGTCTTCAGGCCAGTGGTGATATCGCGCTCGTTGGCCCCGCCCAGGTACAGAGTGAAGTAGGCCGTCCCGACCTGACCATCGGCCTGGATCGCGCTGCGCGGGCGCGGCGTGCCGTCTTCGCCGAGCAGGGTGAGCATGAACGTCCCGTCGTAGCCGGGCTGATAGCCGTAGAGGGCAGCTACGTCCGGCTGTTCGTCGGGGTCCACGTACTGCACCTGGATGGTGTCGCCGCCTGCTGCTTCGTACTGGCGCAGCAGAATGTCTGCTGCTTCTTGCTCGCGCAGCTTGGTGCGGCTGAAGAAGCCGACGATGCGCACGCGGAAGCCGCGCGCGGCAAGCTGATCGATCACCTCCAACGTGGGGGCGTTGAGCGAGTAGCGCTGCACGGCGGTCAGGTCGGCGGTGATGTTGGCGCGGTCTACGAGGATGTAGAGGTAGGCGATGGCTCCAATGAAGAGGATGCTCATCAGGACGCTGGTGGTGCCGTAGCGCGTCGGGCGGCCCGTCAGCCATGCGCGCAGATCGTCCGGCGCGGCCCACATCCACAGGGCGATGCCCGCCGCGCCGACCAGCACGCAGACGAACACCCCATAGGTGATCTCACGCGCCAGCAGGGCGATCAGCCCGCCACCGAGCAGGGCCAACATGCCAGCAACGCCCGCCCAAGCGGCCAGCGTCTCACGAGTGAACGCGCGCGGAGTGTGCATCAGCGCCACCTCCGCGATTCGAGGACGCGCGTGGCGACGAACAGCGCAGCAGTGATCACGCCAATGAAGAAGACAGCGTCCTCGAAGCGAATCACGCCGACCAGAAATGAGGTGGCGTAGTGCGCTTGCAGGCTCAGCTCGCGGATCACCTGGGCCAGGGTGCGGCTCTGAACGACGCTGCCCGCGTAGTCGCCCAGCCACAGGACGAACAGCACCGACATACTCAGGAAGCCCGCGATCACCTGGTTCTCGGTCAGCGCTGAAAAGAGCAGGCCCAGAGCCAGGGTAGCCCCCCCGAACAGCCAGATGCCCAGGTAGGCGGTGATCACCGGTCCGATGTCCAGTTCGGGCGTGAGCGTATAGGCGCGAGCAGTGGTGATCGCCAGCCAGATCGCCTGGTAGACCAGCGTCAGGCCCAGGATCAGCGTGTAGTAGAGCCACGCGCCCAGGAACTTGCCGAGAACAATATCGCCATCGCGCACGGGCGCGGTGAGCAGCAGTTCCAGCGTGCCTTCGCGCGCTTCTTCGGCGAGCAGGCGCATGGTCAGCAACGGGGCGAAGAAGAGAGTGAAGAAGGCAAACGCGCCGAGCACTGCTGCTCCATCTGGCGGCTGGCTGCCCACGCGCTGGGCGAGGTCTACGTTGAACTGCCAGCCGGTCAGCACCAGGACGGCAAAGGCGACCAGATAGGCGATGGGCGAGGTGAAGTACTGGGCCAGTTCGCGCCGGGCGATGATGCGCACGCTACGCATGGCGCGTCCCTCCGCCGGCGGACGACGGCGCATCGAGCCGCGCCGTCAACTCCAGAAAAATCTCCTCCAGCGTGGTCGCCCAGGGCCGCAGCTCCAGCAGCGGCCAGCCCTGGCCGACGACGGCGCTGGCTACAGCCGGGCGCACGTCGCCTGCCTGGGGCGCGCTCGTCAGCAGGAAGCCATCGGCGGCGGGGCTGACGCTGGTCACGCCGGGGATGCTCGCCAGCAAGCCGGCGATGTCGCCGCAAGCCGCGCCCACGCGCACGAAAAGGCGGCTGCTGCGGGCCAGGCCCTCGCGCAGGTTGGCGGGGGTATCCTCGGCGACGATGCGCCCGCGATCAAGGATGATCACCCGGTCGCAGACTTGTTCGGCTTCGCTGAGAATGTGCGTGCTGAGCAGCACGGTGCGCGTGCGGCCAAGCTCGCGGATCAGCGCGCGCAACTCCTGAACCTGGTGCGGGTCGAGGCCGATGGTCGGCTCGTCGAGGATGAGTACCGGCGGATCGTGGAGGATGGCCTGGGCCAGGCCCAGGCGCTGCTGCATCCCTTTCGACAGGCTGCTGATCAGGCGGCGGGCGCGCTCGCGCAAGCCCACCAGGTCGAGCACCTCGTCTATGCGCGCCCCCAGGCGGTCAACGCCGCGAAGCTGGCCCATGAACTTCAGGTAGCCGCGCACAGTCATCTCGCGGTAGAGGCGCACGGTCTCCGGCAGATACCCGACGCGCTCGCGCACGGCCAGCGAATCGGTCAGCACGTCGAAGCCGGCGATGCGCGCTGTGCCTTCTGTGGGGGGCATGTACCCTGTGAGCACGCGCATGGTGGTCGTCTTTCCGGCACCATTGGGGCCGAGGAAGCCGACGATCTCGCCCGATTCAGCGTGGAAGCTGATGCCGTCCAGGGCGATGAAGCGCCCGTAGCGTTTGGTCAGCCGGTCAACGTCAATCATGGGTTTCGCCGCGCACCAGCCGCCCGCCTGATCCTGTGCGGGCCGGATGGATGCTGTCTCCCGATTCTAGCCGAATGCCTGCCTGTCGCCAGCCGCCATCAGGCGATCTTGAGCGACCCTGACAACTCTCGCACAAACAGCACCGGGGGTGTCATCCCGCAGGGACGGCCATGACCCTGGTCAGCGCATCAGGCAGGCGCAGGTCGGCAGCAGGCCGCCAGACCCATTCCGCCGAGTCCGGCGTCCGGCGGCTGCTTACCGAGCAGCGGTACGTGTAGTAGAGATAGACATCGTAAGGGATGGCAGCGAGAGACACGAGATGAGGTGCGCTTTCGTCAAAGCGGGGGTCAACGATGCGGTCAACAGTGATCCCCAGGTTCAGTGTTTCGCTCAGCCGGTCTGCAAGGAAATCTGCCGGCGATGGGGCAGCGCCGGTGGGCATGGCAAACGCGGGCAGACGCACTTCAGCCGAGTCCGCGCGAACCAGCACCTGATCGCCATGCGCAATCAGGGCAACGACCGTGCAGTGTATGGTTGGGCGCGGGATTATCTGAGCGGCGGGCAAGGCTTGGGCACGCCGGCGCGCACGCTCGCTGACGATGATCTGGCGCAGGTGTTCAGCCGCCGGCTCCACCAGATCGTTGATAATCAGGTAGGAGCAGTGGCGGGCGAAGGTCATCTCGAAGCGCGCCCGTCCCAGCCGGTCCGCTACCTCCTCAGCGGTCACGTTGCCGCGCAGCCGGATACGCTCAGCTAACGCCTCGACGCTGGACGGCGAGACGAAGATGAGCACGGTGTTGTCGGCATAGTTGGCGTAGATACGTTTTGCGCCCAGGCACTCGATGTCGGCGATCAGGTCTTTATCGGCGGCGAACGCCTCCTCAACAGTCTTACGCGGCGTGCCATACCAGTCGTCCTGGTGGACGTTCTGATACTCGACCAGCTTGTTTTGGGCGATCATGCGGCGGAATTCGTCCGGCGAGACGAAGA
>JAGPFT010000125.1 GCA_018056405.1 Anaerolineae bacterium | reverse complement strand
CCCTAGACTTCCGAAGTTTTCGGAAACTTCGGAAGTCTGATCGCCGCCTGTACAGGCCTCTCCCCCTCAATCCCCCTCTCCAGCAGAGCTAGAGAGGGGGACTTGGTTCGCCGCACGGGGCGCTTTCCCCCTCCCTGGCGTTGCCGGGGAGGGGGCCAGGGGAGGGGCCTTCTGCCTGGATGTTCCCGCCAGATGCCTTGACTTAAAGCGCTTGGGTTTCGCAATCCGCCCCGACAATGTGCTCTGTCGGTTGGCGCTATTGGGCCACCGGGGCCATGATCGCATCCATGCGCGCCAGGGTGTCGCTGTCGAGCGTCAGGTCAACTGCCTTGAGCGTCTCGTCAAGCTGGGCGGGTTTCGTCGCCCCAGTGATCGCGCTGCTGACGCCCGGCTGGCGCAACACCCAGGCCAGGGCAAGCTGGGCGCGCGTCACGCCCAGGTCGTCGGCGACCGTCTTCAGCTTGCGGATGGCGGCGATGGACTCCCCCTTGTACCACTGCTCGCGCAACCCTTCAAGGCGCGCCAGACGGCTGTCATCGGGCAGGGCATCGTCGTACTTGCCGGTGAGTAGCCCGCTGGCCAGCGGACTCCACACCACCAGGCCGATCCCGTTCTTCTCGGTGACGGGCAGCACGTCCTCCTCCACCCTGCGCCGTGAGATCATGTTGTAGAGCGGCTGCTCAACCTGCGGCCTGACCAGGTTATGGCGCTCGCAGAGGTCCAGCGCCGCCTGAATCTGCGCGCCCGTCCATTCGCTGGTGCCCCAGTAGAGAATCTTGCCCTGATGCACCAGGTCATCCAGCGCCCGGACAGTTTCTTCCAGCGGAGTCTCGTCGTCCCAGCGGTGGCAGAAGAACAGGTCGAGGTAGTCGGTGCCGATGCGCTGCAAGGAGGCGTTGACGCTCTCGAACAGGTGCTTGCGCGACAGGCCGCGGTCGTTCACATCGTCGCTCATCGGCCAGAACGCCTTGCTGGAAATGATCAGCGTGTGGCGCGGGAACAACTTGAGGATGGACCCCATCAGTTTCTCGGCCTCGCCGGCGGCATAGACATCGGCGATGTCGAAGTAGTTGATGCCGCTGTCGTAGGCCTTGACGATGATGTCGCGGGCGAGGCGGCGGTCAGTCACGCTGTCGCCAAAGGTCGTCCAGCCGCCCAGACTCAGCGCGCTGACTTTAAGACCAGAATTCCCCAAACGGCGGTAGTTCATGCGGTATGCCCCCTTCCGTGTGCAAACTAACCACTCTCATGTGGTTAATGGTTGTACCACAGCCGGAGCGAAGCGACCGTTAGAAGCGCGATATAACCCGGCAGCGACGCGCTCACGGCGACAGGCATCCTGGATCAAGAATGTTCCCAGCGTTTCAGGCGCGCGCTGCACTCGTCAGCAGGCAGACGCGCGCCCCCGGCCAGCATCCGGCGCAGACAGACGGCCAGGGCAGAACCGTTCAGCAGACCGGCGGCTTCCAACTCATCCAGCACCCACAGCACGCCATGCACCACAACGCCGTGATCCTGAGCCAGAGCGCGCAAGCCGGCGTCTCCCGTCAGCAGCACGGCCTGCGCGTCACGTGCTGCGATCAGCGCTGTGCAGTCGCCCAGCGACAACCGTCGCTGCTCCGCACTGAGATGTGCCGCCTCCAGAAGCTGCTCGGTCGACAGACCGACGCGCCGCAGCCCCATCTGCTGCAATCGCTCCCGGTCAGGTTCCACCAATTCGTCCAACACGCCATCGGGCACGGCAAACTGGAGCGGCAGCGCGAAGAGCCAGGTCAGCAGGTCGCCTCGGCTGAGGTCAATGAGGATATTGGCGTCAATGATGCAGCGCACGGGCTTCCTCAGGTGGAGCGGGGAAGAGGGCGATGCGCTGCCCCATCAATTCTGCCGCGCGCGCTTCCGAAATAATTCCTTCGGCAACCAGACGCCGTACCAGGCGGTACATGCGGCTGGGGGTCTCCGCCGGGAGTGCGAGCGGCTCTTGTTTTCGCCAGCCACGCGCGCTGAGTTGTCGCCACAACTGGCGGGCCGCGTGGTCGGGCAGGATGCCCAGGTCTTGTGCCCGGTGCACCCAGGCAGCCACGCTCATACCATACTTCCCTTTAAGTTCCAGCAATTCGTACAGATCGAGATGGCTGCGGCGGTGACCCAATTCCATGATGGCTACTTCGGCGGGCACCAGAAACGCCGCCGCGAAGCGGTGAGCAGCCTTCTCCTCGTCGAGACCTCCGGCCACACGCATCATGAGGTGCCCAAGCTCGTGGGCCAGATCGAAGCGCTGCCGGTCGGCTGGCCGGTTCTGGTTGACTGCAATGACCGGAAAATGGCCATCGTACAGGAACGTGCAGGCGTCAAAATCCTCTGCGCCCTCTACCAGGCCGATCTTGACCCCTTTCCCTTCCAGCAACTCGGTCAGGTTGTCTATCGGAGCGCTGCCCAGTTGCCAGGCTTCGCGCAGGGCCGCCGCCGCCCGCTCAGCGTCGTCAAGCGTCCTGACGGGGCGCGGAAAACCCTGCGGCATCTGAACATGCACTTCCTCTGGCAAGAGCGATTCAACCAACAGGTAACGCTCCAACCAGTCCTGGATTTGCGCCTTCACCGCCTCCTGAGCCTTAGCCCCCATCTGCTTGTACCGGCGGTAGACCGGCTCGATGTGCAGGCGGGGAGCCTGGCGCAGCAGGAACTCCAGGCGCACATCCAGCGCCTGCGCCAGCTTGATGAGCGTCTCAGCGCCGGGCACCATGGCATTGTTCTCGTATTTCGAGATAGACATGGCCGACACGCCGACGCGCTCGGCTAGTTCGCGCTGGCTCAGGCGGGCCTTGAGGCGTGCCAGCTTCAGCCGTTCTCCAATGGGAATCATGGTGTGCCTTCTCGCAATGCGATCATTCTCTGATGTTTATATTCTGCCATATTTAGCATATTTTGTAAACCCTGGTGTTGGCAGAACGGCGCGCTCACGGCGACAGACGGCGCAGCGTCTCGTAGAGCGGGCGCAGCCGCCCGTACAGCCGCTTGTAGACCTGGCTGTACAGCGCGTTGTAGGTGGCGTGCGTGGCCGGGTCCGGCGTGAAGACCCGCTCGAGGCGCGTCATGGCCCCGATGGCGGTGCTGAAGTCGGGGTGCAGCCCCAGCCCCACTGCTGCCACAATTGCCGCGCCCAGCCCGGAAGTCTCGTAGGTGTGCGGGCGGGCGGCGGGCAGCCCGAAGACATCGGCGGTGAGCTGCATGGCTGCGTCGCTCTGCGAGCCGCCGCCGGAGACGCGCAATTCGGTGATCGGCACGCCGCTGCGCTTCTCGGTGCGCTCTTTGCCCTCGCGCAGGGCGTAGGCCAGCCCTTCCAGAATCGCCCGGTAGAAGTGAGCGCGCGTGTGCACGTCGCTGAAGCCAATGACTGCGCCACGCGCTTCTGGCCCCGGCACGCGCACCCCCGGCGACCAGTAGGGCTGCAAGACCAGCCCCTGCGACCCAGGTGGCACCTGGACGAGCAGTTCGTCGAGCAGCGTCTCCGCTTCGACGCCGTTCTGTTCGGCCAGGAGCGTCTCGCGGTAGCCAAATTCCTGCTTGAACCAGCTCACCATCCAGAAGCCGCGGTAGATTTGCAGCTCCAGGCTGTACGCGCCCGGCACGGCAGAGGGATAGGGCGGGATGAGCGGGATGATCTCGATATAGCGGCGGTGCGTGGTGTTGATCGTCGCTGTGGTGCCGTAGCTCAGGCAGCCGATGTGCGGCTCCAGGCAGCCGGAGCCGATGACCTCGCACGCTTTGTCGGCGGCGGCGGCGATCACCGGCAGCCCAACGGGGATGCCGGTCGCGGCGGCGGCCTCCGGCGTGATCACGCCAATCTGCGCGGCGGGTGGCACCAACTCTGGGAGATGCTCTGGCCGGACGGCGAGCGCCTGCCATTTCCAGTCCCGTGCGCGCGACCACGTCTGGCGCTTGTAGTCGAAGGGCAGGTAGCCGACCTGGCAGCCAACCGAATCGGCCAAGCGGCCCGTCAGGCGGTAGGTGAGGTAGCCGGAGAGCAGGACGTACTTGTGCGTCTGCGCCCAGAGGGCGCGCTGCTGGCTGGCGATCCAGTTGGCCTCGGCCTCGGCCTGCAAATAGGCGACCGTCTGGCGCAGCCGCGCCGCGCGGAAGATCAGCCCCCACAGCCCGCCGACCGGGGCGATCCCTTCGGCGCGGCGCTGATCCGGCCAGACAATGGCCGGGCGCAGCGGCTTGCCGTCGCGGTCGAGGTTGATCACAGTGCCGCGCTGCGTCGTCAGGGCCACGCCGCGCACTGCCTCTTTGGGCGCTTCCGCCAGCGTCCACAGTTGGCGGCAGGCCTCGCCCAGCTTGTCCCAGAAGTAGTCGGCGTACTGCTCGGCCCAGCCAGGCTGCGTCGAGAAGTACGGCTCAAGGGGGACGCGCGCCTTAGCGACCAGATTCCCCTGCAAGTCAAAGAGCAGCGCGCGCACGCTCTGCGTTCCGTTGTCAATGGCCAGGATGAGGTCGTCGGGCATGGCGCTGCGCGTCTCCAGGTGGCAAGTGGTCGCAGGGGTCAGCCATCCAGTCTCAGCCGGACTCGTGCGGGCCTGGCCTGTGCTGACTGCTGTAGCTGACTGCTGTGGTTGTGCCACAAGTTGCGCGCGGCTGCAAGAGTCCACGAACGAGGGGCCCGGCAATTGTCGAAGGCCCCCATCCCCCGGCCCCTTTCCCCAGCTTGAGAAGTCGCTCCCCCCACCCCAAACCCCTCCCCCACAAGGAGGGAGGGGCGGACAGCAACGTGAGAAGCATTGAGATGGCGACCGATTAACCTCACCCCCTGGCCTCGCTACGCTCGGCCCTTCTCCTTCTCCGTCAACGGAGAGGGGGAAGCGAGGCGCGCCAGTGCCGAGCGGGGGTGAGGTAAAGTGAAGAGCCGCCCCAGACTACAGGCCAATCTCAACACCTGTCCGCCCCTGAACTACAAGGAGAGAGGGAGTGCGCGCTGTTCTCCCTTCCCCCCTCGTCTGTCAGGGGTAGGTTTTCAACGGTTTGAACGGAGCGCATAGAGATGCTCTTCGCTCAGAGAATCAAAAAACCTACCCCTGCAAGGAGGGGCCTGCGAGGGGAGTGTGCCCTGCCAGCCACAGGCCTCTCCCCCTCCATCCCCCTCTCCGGCAGAGCCAGAGAAGGGGACTTTGACCGCCGGATGAGATGTTTTCCCCCTCCCTAGCTCAGCTGGGGAGGGGGCCAGGGGGAGGGGCCTCCGCTGTCAGGGGTAGGTTTTCAACGGTTTGAACGGAGCGCATAGAGATGCTCTTCGCTCAGAGAATTAGAAACCTACCCCTGCAAGTCCCCCCTCGTGGGGGAAGGGCCGGGGATGGGGGCAAACGCAGGTGCGGGATTTCTCAGACGGCCTCTGAATGTCAATGAACTTGAGGGGGACCGAAAGTCTCAAGGTACATTTCGCGGGCTGCTCTGGCAGCCAGAAAAAGGGAATTTACGGGAGCCGTCATTGCCGGATCAATCATACTCTGTAGTCGCTCAACCGAACCGTGTGATCGCCCCCATCTTCCAACGGGGGGGCGCTTTCATGTCTTGGAGCAGGCCCTTTCCGCCGAGTCTCTTCCTCTAACACCTCCTCTTACCGTATAATAGGAACAATCGTAACCCGATAGGGGGCGTGCTGATGGACCCCGTACAAGCCCTGGCCATTCTGTCGCTCGGCGCGTTCGTGACTGTGCTGGTCACGGCCATCTTCTACGTCTTCACTGTGCGCCCGCGCCTGCTGGAGCCGGTGTCGCTGGCCAGCACCGGCCTGCTCGACGAGTCGCTGCGTGCGGAACTGCTCGAACAGCGGGCGGCTGTGGGGGCGCTCAACGAGGCGCTGACGCAGCACACCGCCCGCCTGGAAGCGGCGACGGGCGCGGGCGGCGGCGATGTCTTCGCCGGGCTGAGCGAGATGCTCGACGCGCAGCACGAAACCGTCGCAGCGACCAATCGCCTGCTGGCCGCTCAGGGCGAGCGGCTGGATCGCCTCGATCTGCGGCTTGACCGCCAGGAAACGCGCCTCGGCCAGTTGGAGAGCGTGGCACAGCGCGCCCTGCCTGCGCCGGATGCAGAGAAGGCGGGCGCAGCCCTGATCCAGGAGCAGGTAACGCGCCTGGTGGACATCAGCAACCGCCTCGACGAATGGGTGGCCGTGCGCGCCCGCGATCACGCCCAGATCGCCGAGCACGCGCGCCTCCTGGCCGAGCTAGACCGCGAGCTGGCCTCCCAGGCGCAGGCCCTCAGCCGGCTGGATGAGCGCGTCGCCGAGCACACGACCATGCTGCTCACCGCGGCAACGGAGCGCCGCCAGCAGGCGGGCCTGCTCGACCGCGCCCTGCGGCAGATCGGGCAGCTTGTGGAGATGGTCACGCAGCTTGGCGCGGTGCCGCTGCGCCCCGGCCAGGATCGCTTGACCGAGATCAGGGGCATCGGGCCGGTCTATGCCGGGCGGCTTTACAAGGCGGGCATCCAGACATTCGCCCAGCTTGCCAGCATGACGCCCGACGAACTGTATCGGCTGCTCGACGAACCGAAGTGGCGGCTGCGCGCCATTGATGCCGAAAGCTGGATTCGGCAGGCGGCGGCGCGCGCCGCTCCGAACGAGAAGGATGAGCGCGCGCCGTGAGCCTGGACATGCGGCGGCGCGCCGTGCGCCGTCTCGACGCCCTGCTGCTGGCGAGTCTGCTGCTGACTTCGGGCGCGGCAGGGCTGTTCTTCGCGCTGCGCTTCTACAACGGCGGCGAAGAGCAGGCTGAGTCCTCGGCAGACGCCGCGCCAACCCTCACCGCGTCGCCCGCAGAGGTGAGCGAGCGCGTCCCCGCCGCTCCGCCGGTGGTCGAGCCGCTGGCTTTGGGGGGCACCTACGCGGGCGCACCGCTCCTGCTGCGTGGGCAGGCCAGGCCGGGCGACATCCTCCAGGTGTACGACGGCGAGGAACTGATCGCCATCGCCGTAGCCGGGGAGGATGGCGCGTGGGCAGTGGAACTGTCCGGCGGGCTGCTGGAAGGTGAGCACGCCCTGGCCGTGGTCGCCGTCGCGGAAGATGGAGCGGCCAGCCAGCGCGTGCCGGTCGGCTTCGCGATGGCTCCGCCGCCAGCAGCCACGCCCACCTGGACGCCCTCCCCCACCGCTTCAGCCACCGATACGCCGACGCCGACGGCTACGCTCACCGCAACCGCCACGCTGCGCCCGACAGATACGCCGACGCTGACTCCTGTCCCCTCGGTGACGCCCGACCTTGATTCGACCGTCGAGGCGCTGCTGGCTGTTCGCATGACGCAGACCGCGCAAAGCTGGACGGATACGCCCACCGTCACACTGACGCCCACGCCAAGCGCTACCTTCACAGCGACGCCCTCGCCGACGCCGAGCGTCACACCGACCTACACTCCGACGCTGACCGCTACCTTGACGCCGACAGCCACCTTCAGCCCGACGCCGACCTCTTCGCCGACAGTCACTGCGTCGCTGACGGCTACCGCCAGCCGGACTCCGTCGCCGACGCGCACGCCGCAGGAAGTGGCGCTGCTCCCGACGGACACAGCGACCTTCACGCCCGCGCCGACCGAGACGCCATTCCCGACTGATACCGCGACGCCCAGCCCCGTCCCGCCGACGCGCACGCCGGTGGGCGTCGCCGCCGCGTCCGTTCTGCCGGCGCAGGTTGGGCAATTGCCGGGCGAGGCGGGGCCGCGCATTGACG
>JAGPFT010000124.1 GCA_018056405.1 Anaerolineae bacterium | reverse complement strand
TGACGTGATCCGTCTCTACGTGCCGATCCTGCATTATTCGGCGCTGGTCACTGAGACGGAGAAGGAGCAGGCCAGGCGAACCGGCACGCTGATCGTGCCGGCGGGCGGCGGTGGGATGCCCGCGCTGCACGTCACGTCCGGGCCGCAGGAGGGCGCGACCATCGCCCTGCTCACCCCGCGCGTGACGATTGGCCGGGCCACGCGCGACGCGACCTGGGACATCGCCCTGCAGGATCGTGCTGTCTCGCGCCCGCACTGCGAGATCGCCCTGGTCGAGGGCGGTACCTGGGCCATCCGCGACCTGGGCAGCGCCAACGGCACCATCGTCAACGGTATTCCGGTAGGCGCTGAGGAGCCGCATCCCTTACACGACGGCACGGTGATCACCCTCGGCGAGACGACGCTGCTCTTCCGCCTGGGCGCGTGACCACCACCGTCCGATCACTGGCAACCAACAACCAACAACCGACTCATGGCCAACATCTACCGCAACCTGGGCGCAGTCATCAAAGATACGGGCGGTCTGTGGGAGCAGCTCGACCGTCAGATGGCCGCGCGGGCCGACGTACCGCTGCCAGAGGGCATGGGATTGTGGGGGATGATCGTCGCCGGCAGCGTCGGCGGCGTGTGGGATCAGCTCGACAACGAAACCGTCCTGCTGCGCGCGGACCGGCTCAAAGCACCGCGCCTCGACCTGTGGAGCGCGGCAGCCGACGAGACGCTGATCCTGCCCCGCGAAGGGCTGCTGCCGCTGTGGGAAGCGGCCCTGCTGCGCACCAACGCCGCCGCCGCCGATCATGACGGCACGCTGATGCTCATGCGCCCCGACGCGGCGGACCTCTGGCACAAGTCCGCCGAGGAGACGCTGGTTATGGCCCGGCCCGCTGAGAGCGTCTTTGCCCAGCAGGTGCGCCCCCGTGACCTGTCGTCCTTTCGCCCGCGCCGCATGCAGGGCTACGCGCTCAAGAAGCTGGCCGACGCGCGCGGCGAAACCTACTGGATTCTCAAGAACCTGCGCACGGACGCCTATCTGCGTTTGACCGCCGAGCAAGTTTTCCTGTGGGAGCAGATGGACGGCCAGGCCAGCGTGCAGGATATTGCCGTCGCCCATATGCTGGCGCACGGCAAGCTGGCTATCGGCAGCCTGTTAGCCCTGCTTGACCAGCTTCAGCAGAAGGGCTTTATCGCTCCCCTGATTGACGTGTACGGCGCGGTGGATCGCAGCGTCGCGCAGCGGCGCAGCCAGACGTTGTGGCGACGGCTGGTCCGCGTCTTCGCCCATACGGAATTGTCCATCGGCGGTATTGATGAGCTGATCACGCGCTCCTACCAGGTGGTTGGGCGCTGGTTCTTCACGCCGCTCGGCCAGGGGATCATGCTGGCGGTGATCGTTGCCGGGGCCATTGCCTTCCTCAGTCTACTGTTCGGCGTCGTAGACCGCCAGGTGGCCGTGCTGGGTGGGGCAGGGGCGGTGGTCGGGCTGGTGACGCTGTACGTGCTGCAGGCGCTGACGCTGCTCGTGCACGAATGGGCGCACGCCATTGCCACCAAGCACTACGGGCGTGAGATACGGCGCGGCGGCATCATGATCTACATGGGAATGCCCGCCGCTTTTGTAGATACGACGGACATCTGGATGGAGCCGCGCCGTCCCCGCCTGGTGGTCAGTTGGGCGGGGCCGCATTCCGGGCTGTTCGTCGGCGGGTTGGCCAGCCTGCTGGTGCTGGCCGGGCCGGGGCCAGTCATCGGTGGGCTGCTCTTCCAGTCCGCGCTGCTGACCTACCTGACCAGCTTCATGAACATGAACCCGCTGCTCAAGCTGGACGGGTACTATATCCTCATGGACTGGCTGGAGATTCCGCGCCTGCGCGAGCGCAGCCTGGCCTTCATCGGCAAACCACTGCGCGCCAAGCTGCGCAAGCGCGAGCCGTTCACCCGCGAGGAGCGCATCTTTACCGTGTTCGGCGCGCTCTCCGGCCTGTGGACGTTGATCGCCACTGTGACGCTGGCGATGACGGCGGGCAGCTATGCGCTCGGCTTCCTGCAGACGACGCCGGGTCAGGTCGTCGTGGGGGTGGCGGCAGCGCTGGCTGTTGCCTGGATTGCACGGCGCTGGCTGCGCCGGACGCGACTCGCGCGTGTCCGGCGGGCTACCCCGTGACAGGTCGCGGGCGGGTTGCTGCTCCATAGGCATTGGGCTAGAGCGTGTGATGCACTTTCTGGTGGCGCTTTGGCCCTTTATCCCCTGGCCCCTTCCCCCGAAATGAGGTATAGACTGGAGAGATAGCTGACACACGTTCGGAGACATCGCTGACACTTCAGGGGATCATGAAGGCCTCACGACGAGCCAAGCGGGGCGAGGCCGGGAGTGAGGCTACTGCCAGCGTCGCACGTGTTACCGACAACTTTTGCGCGCACCCCCGAAAAGTTGCGTTTGCGCCGTTTTCCACTAAACTGAAAGTAGTATGAGTTGCCCCACCAGAGGTGGGGCTAGCATTGCGGCCCGCGCCTAGCCGGGCGCGACTGGGGAGTCGAAAAACGGGAGGGTAAGACGCAGCAGTACGAGCAATACGGAGGAGAAAGAGAATGTTTGAGAGGATGAGGTTCGCTGTCGTCTCCGTTTTGATGATCGTTCTCTTGGTCATCACCCTCGCACCAGTGAGTGCGGTTTTCGCGCAAGGCTCAACTGACGTTTGCCTGGACTCCACTCCACGCATCGCTGTCATAAGCGCCCTCAGCTCAGAGCTTGAACTCTTGCTATCCGAGGCGGAGATCGAGGGAACGTGCGTGATAAGCAATGTCTCTTATCACATTGGCACCTTAAGAGGCAACGATGTTGTCATGTTCCTTTCGGGTGTCTCGATGGTCAACGCGGCCATGACTACAGAAAGGGCGATCAACCATTTCAATATCGAGCGGATTGTCTTTTCTGGGATTGCTGGCGGCGTCAACCCTGACCTGCACATCGGCGACGTTGTTGTGCCTATCCAATACGGCGAATATCTGGAAAGCTACTTCGTCAGAGAAGTCAACGGCGTTTTCACTCCTCCCTCTTATTGGACGCCGGAGTTTCCAAACTACGGGATGATTTTCCCAAGCTCTGTCAGCATCATTGACCTGACCGGAGAACCTGACAGCTACATTGACCAGTTCTGGTTCCCCGCCGATCCTGAAATGTTTGCGGTTGCGCAAAGCCTAGTCGTGGACCTGGCACAATGCACGCCCGAACAGGTCTGTCTTACCCAAGACCCGATTCTTGTTGTCGGCGGGAACGGTGTCTCCGGGCAATCGTTCGTGGACAACGCGGAGTTTCGTATTTATGTCTGGGAGACATTCGGTGCAAACGTGCTCGAGATGGAAACTGCTGCGGTTGCGCATGTTGCCATATCTCACGATATTCCATATCTGGCTTTTCGTAGCCTTTCCGACCTGGCTGGCGGTGGTCCTGGCGAAAACGAAATCAGGACATTTTTCCAGCTAGCCGCAGATAATAGCGCCAAGGTACTCCTCACCTTTCTGGAGGAGTGGGCTAAGGCTCACTAATCTGTTTAACGTACCAGTCGAGTTAAAAGGAGCGCACGTATGATCAAGAAACTGGCTGTCTTGGCAGTTCTGGTGGCGCTGGTCGCCAGCGGAGTCGCGTCCGTCGTCGCGCAGGACGAGATCATTTTCGGCGTGGTGCTGGTTGGCCCCAAAGATGACCGGGGCTGGAGCCAGGCGCACTACACCGCCGGGCAGTACGTGGAGGCGAACCTGCCCGGTGCCAAGATGATCGTCCTGGAGAGCCTGAATACGTCAGCCCGCCCGGAAACGACACTCGACCAGGTGGTGGAAGACATGGTGAGCCAGGGTGCCCGGCTCATCCTCACCACGTCGGCGGACTTCGAGGTTGACACGACGGTGGTCGCCGAGCTTTACCCCGATGTCGTTTTCATCAATGTCTCCGGCGATGACGCCCTGTGGGGCATTGCCCCGGACAACCTGGGCAACATCATGGGCCAGATGGAATACGGCAAGATGATCGCCGGCTGCGCCGCTGCCCTCAAGACGCAGACGGGCAAGATCGGCTACGTCGGCCCGCTGATCGATCCAGAGACGATCCGCCTGACCAACTCGGTCTATCTGGGAGCGCGCTATTGCTACGAGAATTATCGCGGCATGGACCCCGATACGCTGGACTTCGC
Organism: Anaerolineae bacterium; assembly: GCA_018056405.1. Lineage (GTDB taxonomy): Bacteria > Chloroflexota > Anaerolineae > Aggregatilineales > Aggregatilineaceae > UBA2029. The sequence continues at coordinate 3,570 of JAGPFT010000124.1, read as the reverse complement.
CGTGACCTGGATCGGCTTCTGGTTCAACATCCCCGGCTTCACGCTCGACCCGACGGAAGTCTCCAACGCCTTCATTGATGACGGGCGCGATGTGCTGATCTCCGGCATTGACACCACCGAGGCCATTGTTGTGGCCAAACAGCGCGCCGCCGAAGGCACTGCCGTGTGGGCCATCCCCTACGATTTTGAGGGTGCCTGCGAAGAAGCCCCCGACATCTGCCTGGGCGTGCCATACTTCAACTGGGGGCCTTCGTACCTGGAGACGGTCAAGGCCGTGCAGGACGGTACGTGGGAAGCATCCTGGGATTGGAACGGCCCCGATTGGACGGACATCAACAACCATGATACGTCCCATGTCGGTTTCCTCTACGGCAACGGCCTGACCGACGAAGACAAGGCCACGCTCGACGAGTTCATCGCCGGGCTGGCCGCTGGCGCTCTGGGCGAAGAGGGCGGCATCAACCTGTGGGTTGGCCCGCTCAGCTTCCAGGATGGCTCGGTCTTCCTGGAGGAGGGCGAAGTCGCTACCTTCAAGCAAGTCTGGTTCCAGGCAGCCAATGCCGACGAAGCGACCGCCCCTGAAGAAGTGACTCCGCCGCAGCTTCTGGCCGGCGTGCAGGGCACGAGCAAGTAGCATTGACCGTGCAGTGTGCAGGGAGAGGGGTGCTGTTGCCCCTCTCCCTTAGTTTTAGCCTGTGGAAGAGGCCTGTAGCGGCTGATTGGTGATTGGTTTCTGGTGGTTGGTTCTTGGTTGGACAGGCGTCAAACCACCAGCGGCCAAAACCAACCACCAAGAACCAACAACCAATAACCGCCAACCTGAGACGTTTATGCGCGTTGAACTGCAACACATCTCCAAGACTTTCGGGCGCGTGCGAGCCAACCAGGACATCTCGCTGACCTTCGAGGGCGGGCGCGTCTATGCCATCCTCGGCGAGAACGGCGCTGGCAAGAGCACGCTGATGAAGATCATGTCCGGCTACCAGTCGGCGGACAGCGGGACCATCCTCGTCAACGATCAGCCGGTCACGCTGAGCGCGCCCACCGACGCCATCGCCCACGGCATCGGGATGCTTTACCAGGACCCGCTCGACTTTCCGCCCTTCACCGTGCTGGAGAACTTCATCGCCGGGCGACCAGGCGGCTTCTTCCCCGACAGCGAGAGCGCGCGGCGCGCCCTCCTGGCCCTGACCGAACGCTTCGGTTTCGCCCTCGACCCCGACGCCTATGTGGATATGCTGACCATCGGTGAGCGCCAGCAGCTTGAGATTCTGCGCCTGCTGTCGCTCAATGTGCAGATGTTGGTGCTCGACGAGCCGACGACGGGCATCAGCGCCGAGCAGAAGAGCGCGCTGTTCGGCGTCCTCAAGTCATTGGCCCGCGATGAAGGCATGACCATCGTCCTGGTTTCGCACAAGCTCGAAGACGTGATCGAGCTATGCGACTACGCCTTCGTGCTGCGGCGCGGGCGGCTAGTTGGCGAAAAGACTATCCCCTGCCCGATCAGCGACCTGGTGTCGCTGATGTTCGGCAAGGTCATCGAGCGCCAGGAGCGCCCGACGGTGGCCTGCGGCGCGCCGGTGCTCAGCGTGTCTGACCTGCGCGTGGTCAGCCAACGCCTGACGGTCGAGCATCTCTCGCTGGAAGTGCGCGCTTCCGAGGTGATCGGCCTGGCCGGGCTGGACGGCAGCGGGCAGGCGGAGTTCATGCGCGCCTGCACCGGCCTCTACCCGCCGGAGCACGGCGTGATCCGCATCAATGGCCGCGACATGACCCGTGCGCCCTATCACGCTTTCAGGCGGGCAGGAGTCGCCTTCTTGCCTGCCGGGCGCATGGAGGAAGGGCTGATCAAAGGTATGACGCTCAGCCAGCATTTCGCGCTGACGCTGCCCAGCCGTGCGCCCTGGGTCAACTGGATGCACACCCGGCGCGTGACGGGCGAGCGCCTCCAGCACTTCAACGTCAAAGGGCGGCCTGGTAACCCTGTCCAGACGCTCTCCGGCGGCAATCAGCAGCGCTTTGCGCTCTCGCTGCTGCCGGAGAAGCTCAGGCTGCTGCTGCTGGAGCACCCCACGCGCGGCCTGGACGTGGAGAGCACCAATTACATCTGGGAGCAACTGCTGGCCCGCCGGGCCGAGGGCACGGCCATCGTGTTTATTTCCGCCGAACTGGACGAGATCGTCACCTACAGCGACCGCATTCTGGTCTTCTTCGGCGGGCGCGTGACGCTGGTCGAAGACCCGACCGAGATGACGGCCAACCGCCTGGGTGAGCTAATCGGAGGGAGGCTGTAGCATGGTTCCAACCACTCGCCAACGCCCATCCTCCAACGCGCACGCCGGCGCTGCTTGGCGTTCCGTGCTCGATTTGCTGCCGGCGATCCTCGCTCCCTTCTTCGGTATCGCGGCGGCCCTGTTGATCATCGTGCTCATCCTGGAATGGCAGGGCGCTGACCCGCAGGTAGCCTGGAAATACGTCTACGAGGGCACGCTGGAGTCGGCGGCCAAGCGCGCCGACCTGGTGGCCTTCTGGATGCCGCTGGCCATCACCTCGTTCGGCCTGGTGCTGACCTACACCGCCGGCTTGTGGAACATCGGCGTGGAAGGCCAGATCATAATGGGGGCCATCGGCGCGACGTGGGCGGTGCGTCTCTTCGCCGAGAGCAGCAGTCCGCCGCTGGGCCTGCGCCTGGGGCGCGACGGCATCCTGATCCTGTGCTTCGTCTTCGCGGCGCTCAGCGGCGCGCTGTGGGCGTTCGTGGCCGGCGTGCTCAAAACGCGCGGCGGCGTCAATGAGATTTTCAGCGGCGTGGCGCTCAACTTCATCGCCCAGACGTTCAACATGTACCTGATCTCCAACGGCGGCCCCTGGCAGCCGCCCGGCAGCCGGGCCACTGAAACGGCGCGCTTCCCGGAGAACGCGCGCCTGCCCAGCTTTGAGGAGTACCGGCGGCTCAGCCCCACCCCCATTTACATCACCATCGGGGCGTTCGTAGTGGTGGCGCTGATCATGTACGTCTCACGCTGGGGCCTGCAACTTCGCGCCCAGGGCAAGAACCGCAAATCGGCCTTCCTGCTGGGCGTGCGCACCGACCGCAATGTGCTGCTGGCGATGGCCCTCTGCGGGAGCATGGCCGGGCTGGCTGGGGCGTTTCGCGTGCTGGCCCCGGACGTGACCAAGCTCACCGCCACGCCGTCCGGCGGGATTGGCTTCCTGGCGATTATGGTCGTGTTGCTGGCGAGCATGTCGGCCATCCTGACGCCGTTCGTCTCGTTCGTGTTCGCCGTGCTGTCGAAGGGCGGCCAGCGGTTGGAAAGCGGCTTCCAGTGGGATCACGATCTGCTGCTCGACCGCTCGCTGGTGCGCGTGTTGCAGAGCACGATTGTGCTGATGGTCGTGCTGGCCTTCGGGGCGCGCAACCGCTTCTTCCCGCCGCGCAGCGCGCAGCCTGCCGTAGAGGATGAAGACGTAGACCGGACGTAGCGGCGATGGTGCGTTGGGAATACCTGACGGTCTACCTGTCGGGCGAGCTTGACTTCCCCGACGCAGTTGAGCGGGGCGAGCGCCTGG
>JAGPFT010000123.1 GCA_018056405.1 Anaerolineae bacterium | reverse complement strand
CCAGCTTGTCGGCGCTGAGGGCGGCTCTGAGTTCGGTGGTGGAGACTTCGCGGAAGCGCTGTTCCTCGCGGTACTCGCGGACGAACGCCTGGACGACGCGCATTCCGGCCAGGCTCTCTTGCAGCGTGGCCGAGACGACGCCGACCGCCTCGCGCACGGCACGGTAGCGCCGGTTGGCATTGCGTCGCCACCACAAGGTCAGCCCAATCATAGCCGGCAGAATGGTGAACGTGAGCAGGGCAAGCTGCCAGTCCAGCACCAGCAGCACCACGATGACTCCCACCAGAGTGAGGGAATTGCTGATGGTGTTGACGACGGCCCAGGTGATGAAGTTTTGCAGCGAGTTGCTGTCTTCGGTGACGCGGGCCATCAGGTCGCCGACGCGGTGGTGGTCGAAGTAGCTCAGGTTCAGGTCGAGATACTTATAGAAGAGACCCTGGCGCACGTTCATGATGGCGTGCTGGCCGATCCAGACCATGTTGTACGTCTGGACGCGCAGGCCGACCGCCTGGATGATGAGCACCACCAGATAGGCGATACTGAAGCCGATCAGCGCGGATTCGTTGCGCTCCCCCAGCCCACGATTGATCGCCTGGCGCACCAGAGCGGGCGCACCCAGCGCGCTGGCAGAGGTGACCAGCATCAGCCCCAGGACGAGCAGCACACGGCGGCGGTATGGGCGTGCGAAGCTGATCAGCCGGGTGAGCGTTTCCAGCATGGGCCGTTCCAGCTTGGGCCTGGCGTTGTCCATCAGGTCTCCTCCCGGCGCGGACCGCGTTTGGTTGTGGCGGCGAACTCGGCTCGAATCTGGCTGCCCGCCGAGTGGTCTTCTACAGGGAGCGGTGGCTCTTTGGGCGGCAGCGTGTCGTCGTCCGACAGGCCGATGCCCCGAATGTCCTCAACAGGCACTTCCTGGTCGGACTGCAAGTGCCACAGCTTGGCGTAGCGTCCGCCCAGGCGAACCAACTCGTGGTGCGTGCCGCGCTCGACGATGCGCCCCTGTTCCAGCATGATGATCTGATCGGCGTGCATGACCGTGCTGAGGCGCTGGGCGACGATAAGCGTCGTGCGGCCTTTCATCAGGTTTTGCAGGGCGGCGCGAATCTCGTACTCGGTGCGGCTGTCTACGCTAGCCGTGGCATCGTCGAGGATGAGGATGCGCGGGTCTACCAGCAGGGCGCGGGCGATGGCAATACGCTGGCGCTGCCCGCCGGAGAGCGTCACACCGCGCTCGCCGACCAGTGTATCGTAGCCGTCGGGGAACTCGGTGATGAAGTCGTGGGCGCGGGCGGCCCGCGCCGCCTGCTCAACTTCGGCGCGGGTAGCCTCCGGGCGGCCCAGGGCGATGTTGTCGTGAATGGTCGCGTTGAACAGGAACGTGTTTTGCATTACAAAGCCGACCTGGGCGCGCAGCAGCTTGAGCGGCAGGTCGCGGACATCGTAGCCGTCAATGGTGATGCTGCCCCCGGACACGTCATAGAAGCGCGGGATCAGGTCAATGAGGGTGGTCTTGCCGCTGCCGGTCGTGCCGACGATGGCCGTCACCGTGTCGGGCTGGGCCTCGAACGAGATGTTGTCGAGCACCTCGACCTCCGGCTCGTCTTCACGCGCGCCGTAGACGAAAGACACATCGTCGAAGCGAATATGCCCGCGCAACTTGCCGGGGTTCACCGCGCCCATCCGCGTCTTGATCTCCGGCGTGGTGTCCATGATGGCGAAAATGCGCTTGCCGTTGGCGATGGCGCGGGCGGTGATGTCAATCATGAAGGACAGGCGGTGCGCGGGCAGGGCGAGCAGGGCGACATAGCTGTTGAACTCGACTAACATGCCCAGGGTCATCTCGCCGTCCAGCACGCGGTTGCCGCCGAAAAAGAGCAGCAGGAAGCTCAGAAAGCCGACAATGAACCAGATCGCCGGCTGGGCCAGCGTGGAGATGTTGGTCATCTTGATCCAGGAGCGCAGGACGGCCATGTTGTCTTCCTCGAAGCGCTCCCGTGCGAACTGCTCGCGGGCGAACGCCTTGACGACCACGATTTGGGTCAGATTCTCCTGGATGCGCGCGTACATAGCGCCACGCTTGCTGCGAATGTCGCCAAAAAGCGGCTCGATGCAGATGCCGAACAGATAAGCAACGACGAACAGGGCGGGCATGGGCAGCAGGAAAATGGCCGCCAGGCTGGCGTCGCGGCTGAACATGATCCCGTAGATGCCCACCAGCAGCACGATCAGGTTGATCGCGTCGCCGATGACGACGCCGGCGAAGAAGCGAATCTCGTCCACATCGCCAATGGCGCGGCTCATGAGCTGGCCAATACGGACGCGGTCGTAGAAGGAGAAAGGCAGTCGTTGCAGGTGGGTGAACAGGTCGAGGCGCAGGTCGTAGGCGACCTTGCGGCCTAACCACTGCGTGCCGTAGCGCTGGCCGAAGCTCGCCAGCCCCCGCACGACCGCCAACCCGACGATCAGCAGGGTGGTGACGGTCAGTATACGGCGTTGGCTCCAGTCGTCGGGGAAGAGGAACGTACCTTCCTGCGTGCCCAGCGCGGTGTCAACGGCGCTGCCGATCAGCCAGGGGCTAGCCAGGGTGAGCAGGGTGACGGCGATCAGGCTGGCGTAGACGGCGACGGCAATGCGCCAGTAGGGTCGCAGGTAGCGCAGGATGCGAAGCAGAATCGTCATGGGGCGCTTCTCCGAACCGGTGGCGATCTCCGTGTGCTTCACCGGGGCACGCCGCGCGGTCTCAGGGAGCGCGTGGCGCGCTGCATGAGCGAGAGAGGGTGCGTGCCAAACCTGTCAGGCAGTACAGGAGTGTTGCTCTGCTGCGCCCGTAGGGGCGTACTGCGATGCGCCCCTACGGGACCTTACCCCATTCGGCATCAGACGAGTCACTGACAACCTTTGCGCGCACCCGCGCGAGAGTGGCTGCTATGAACCCGGCAAGGCTCTTAGTATACTCGAAAAAAGGCGCGGGCGTCCAGTCTATCTTACGCAGTTGCACAAATATGCAACTCAGGGATAGAATGCGACGGTGTGGCCTGCGCGCGTCCCGCAGAGTACCGTTCGTCAGGCCAAGAAGTGGCGGAATGCCATAGTCTGTCTGGGGCGCGATCCCTATACTTGGGATCAGCCGGGGTCCACGAACAACCTGTTGCGAGGGGGAGTTCGGGAATGCTCGCTGAAGGCCCCCCTCAATCCCCTCTCCAGCCGAGCTAGAGAGGGGACGATCTGGCGAGCGGTTTTTCCCTTCCCCTGGCTTTGCTGGGGGAAGGGGCCAGGGGATGGGGGCGTTCTGGCGAATGCCCAACAACTTGTTCGGTTCGTGGACCCGATCAGCCGGGAACGTGAATAGATCAAAGACTCGTTAGGCCCTGTGATTGGGTTTTGAGAGGAGCCTGCATGACTGCATTTGTTCCGTTGGGCAACGAAGCTTTGGCACAGGGGGCGCTGGACGCAGGGCTATCTGGCGTCTACGCCTATCCGGGCACGCCGTCCACTGAGATCACGGAGTACATCCAGCGTTCGCCTGAAGCGCAAACGCGCGGCGTGAAGAGCGCGTGGGCGGCCAACGAGAAGGCGGCCATGGAAGCGGCTCTGGGCATGTCCTACGCCGGCAAGCGGGCGCTGGTCTGCATGAAGCATGTGGGGCTGAACGTGGCGGCGGACCCCTTCATGAACTCCGCTTTCACCGGCGTGCACGGCGGGCTGGCTTACGCCATCGCCGACGATCCCTCGATGCACTCGTCGCAGAACGAGCAGGACTCGCGCTTCTTCGCCAAGTTCGCGCTGATCCCTGCCATCGAGCCAGGCAATCAGCAGGAGGCGTATGACGCCGCGTTCTATGCCTTCGCGCTGTCGGAGAAGCACGAGATTCCGGTGATGGTGCGCATGACCACCCGCCTGTCGCACTCGCGGGCCGACGTGCGGCGGCGCGAGCCGCTGGCGGAGAACGCGCTCAGCCTGCCGGGCAACCTGCTGCAGTTCGTGCTGCTGCCAGCCATCGCGCAGCGCAAGTACGCCGATCTGCTGGCCAAGCAGGACAAGTTCATGGCCGACTCGGAAGCGTCGCCCTTCAACCGCTACGAAGACGGGCCGGACACGTCGCTGGGCATCATTGCCTGCGGCATCAGCTACAATTATCTGATGGAGCACTTTCCCGAAGAGTGCCCGCATCCCGTCCTGAAGATCGGGCAGTACCCTCTGCCGAGAGCGCTGGTCGCGCGGCTGGTGGAGGCCTCCGATCAAATATTGGTGCTGGAAGAGGGGATGCCATTGGTCGAGGAGATGCTGCGCGGCTACCCGTTCGACAGTGGAAAAGTGCATGGCCGGCTGGACGGGTATCTGCCGCGCGCGGGCGAGCTAACCCCGACACTGGTGGCCCGCGCGCTGGGGCGTGAGGACTCCCGCCCGCGCTTCGAGGTGCCCTCGGTGGTGGCCGACCGGCCTCCGCAACTGTGCCAGGGCTGCCCGCACGCCGACACCTACCGCGCGTTGAACGAGGCGCTGGAGACCTATTCGAAGGGGCGCGTCTTCTCGGACATCGGCTGCTACACGCTGGGCGCGCTGCCGCCGTTCAACGCGATCAACTCGTGCGTAGATATGGGCGCGTCGGTGACGATGGCCAAAGGTGCGGCGGACGCCGGGCTGGTGCCGGCGGTGGCCGTGATCGGCGACTCGACGTTCAGCCATTCGGGGATGACCGGGCTGCTGGACGCGGTGAACGCCCACTCACCGGTGACGGTGATCATCATGGACAACCTGACGACGGCCATGACCGGCGGCCAGGGGTCAGCGGGGCAGGGGCACCTGGAGGCCATCGTCCTGGGGCTGGGCGTCGAGGAGGCGCACATGCGGGTGATCACGCCGCTACCGCGCCAGCACGAGACGAACGCCCGCGTCATCGGCGAGGAACTGGCCTACGAAGGCGTGTCGGTGATCATCGCCCGGCGCGAGTGCATCGAGACGGCCAAGCGGAAGAGGAAGGCGTGAGCATGAAGTACGATATGATCCTGGCCGGAGTCGGCGGGCAAGGCGTGCTCTCGATTGCGGCGGCCATCGGGCTGGCAGCGGTGAGCGAGGGGCTGCACCTCAAGCAGGCCGAAGTGCATGGCATGTCACAGCGGGGCGGGGCAGTGCAGAGTCATCTGCGCATCGCCGACCGGCCCATTCACTCAGACCTGATCAGCGAGGGGCAGGCCGACATGCTGCTTTCGCTGGAGCCGATGGAAACGCTGCGCTACGTGCCGTTCCTGGCACCGGACGGCGTGATCGTGGCCGACCGCGCGCCGGTGCTCAACATCCCGGACTATCCTGACATGGACGCGCTGCTGGCGGCGCTGCGGCAGTTCCCGCGAGTTCATCTGGTGGACGCGACCGGTATCGCTCAGTCGCTGCGCAATACGCGCGCCTCCAACATGGTGCTGCTCGGCGCGGCGTCGCTGTTCCTGCCGCTGGAGGCCAGTGCCCTGGAAGCAGCCATTGCCCAGTTATTCGGGCGCAAAGGCGAAGCGGTGGTCAGCAAGAACGTGGAGGCGTTCCGCGCCGGGCGCAGCGTCATCCAGCCGGCGTGATGCCGCTTCGCCCATCTCGCGTGAATCAGCCGGGATAGGCGCTTCTGCCTATCCCGGTTGCGTTCTCCATTAGCAGGCCCACGACAGGTTGTCCGGCAATTGACAGAAGGCCCCTATCCCCCGGCCCCTTTCCCCAGCTAAGCTAGGGGAAGGGGAGAGCAGCCTGCCGGAGTCCCTCCTCTAGCGCGGCTGGAGGGGGGATCAAGGGGGAGGCATTCAGCAACCAACGGTCACGATTGCACGCGGACGGGGGTGCCGATGGGCGCCCACTGGTAGAGCCAGGCGGCCTCTGGGGTGGGCATGTTCACGCACCCATGACTCATCGGCTGGCCGAAGTTGCTGTGCCAGTAGGTGCCGTGCAGCGAGTAGTCCCTGTAGAAGTACATCACCCAGGGCACGCCAGGCAGGTAGTAGCCGGGGCCGGACATCAACTGGGAGTCGTACTTCGTATAGATGGTGAAGTTGCCGGTGACGGTGGGCGTGCCCCACAACCCGGTCGAGACCAGGACGTTGCGCACAAGCTGGCCGTTCTCGTAGGCGTAGACGCGCTGATCGCTCAGGTCTACGATGATCTGCTTGCCAGTGGTGATGGTGGGCGCAGGAGCGGCCGGCTCGTAGGTGGTGGCATAGGTGGCAGCGGTGGCGGCGTCCGGGATGACCAGAACCTGCCCGGCGTAGATGTGATTCGGGTTGCTGATGTTGTTCGCAGCGGCGAGGGCCGGCCAGGTGACCCCGTAAGCGCGGGCGATGGCCGATAGGTGCTCGCCTCGCTGAACGATGTGCGTGCGCTGCCCGCTGGCCGGGGCGGGCTGCGCCGGGGCCGGCTCAGCGGCGGGGGCGGCAGTTGCGCCGGGGATGATCAACTGCTGCCCGGCGTAGATATGGCTGGGATTGGCCAGATTGTTGGCAGCGGCCAGGTCAGTCCAACTCAGGCCGTAGCGCTGAGCAATGCTGGAGAGGTTCTCGCCGCGCTGAACAGTGTGATACAGCGGATTGGCGGCGGGCGCAGGCTCAGCGGGGATGGCGGGAGCCGGCTCCGGGGTAGCCGGGACAGGAGCAGGCGGTGCGCTGGCATCGGGGATGGTGAGCACCTGGCCCACATAAATGCGTGTCGGGTCGGTGATGCCGTTGACGGCAGCCAGGTACTCCGTGGTGAACCCGTAGCGCAGGGCGATGCGGAAGAGGTTTTCGCCCGGCTGGACAGTATGAGTCGTGCCGCCCTGGGCGGCGGCTGGCGTGAACTGGACGGACATGGCGAGCGCCATCACCAGGGTGAGTGCGAGGAGCAAGCGGCGATGCCCGCAGGTCTTAGCGCGAAGGATAGCCCCTATCATGATGTCTTCTCCCGTGAAAGGCTGGCGCTGGCATCTTGTGAGCATCAATCAGCGCTGGGCTAAATTGATCGTTGCGGTTGAGTGTACGTGGATTTTGCTCTGGGGGCAAGTGGGGCGCTAATACGAGGGCTGGGGACGAGTCGTTTCGCGTAGTCAGTATCCGAATATAAGAAAAACCACGCGCTGCGCAGACGGAGCGACCCTCACCCTATCCGCCGCCCCAGGCCCGGATGGTGAGCACCAGCGGACGGCCAATGCGCACATTGCTGTTGGGGTAGATCAGCTCCCAGACGCCGTAGTAACAGCCAAAGGTGCGCGGCGCGGTGCCGGTGAAGAGGAGCGGCGGCGAGTCCTCGGTGATGCCGACGCTCTCCTTGATGAAAAAGTTGGATTGCTGCTGGCGGGCGAAGTTGAGGCCAGGGCGCAGGTTGTCCGGGCAGGCTTCGACCAGCGCTGTTAGGTCTACGGAAGGATCGGGGTTCTCGGTGAGCGCAGCGCTGTAGCTCAGCCGCACGTCCTCCGGCCAGGCGCAGGTGCCCGTGTTGCGCAGCACGATCTCGAATTCGAAATCGGTATCAGCCCGGATCAGGCGGGTGTTGGCGAAGTCAGTCGGCGACGGCGGACGGTCGTGCTTATCCGGGGTGACGACGATGTACTCCAGATCGCAGGCCGCCAGTGTCCTGGCCAGGTTCGGCGTGGCTGTGGGCATCGTCACCTGCTGAACCAGGAGAAACACCGCCGTGCTGGTCAGATCGGGTGTGGCTGTGTGAGTCGCCGAGGGCGTGACTGTGCTCGTCTGGGTGGGCGTTGGTGTGGCGCTGGCAGTGGCAGTCGGAGACGGTGTGGGGGATGGCG
>JAGPFT010000122.1 GCA_018056405.1 Anaerolineae bacterium | reverse complement strand
GATGGTGACGGGAGATTATCCCGACACGGCCCAGGCCATTGCCAGAGAGATCGGCTTGCTGCGCGAGGGAGGGCGCGTGCTGCGTGGCAGCGATATTGAAGCCCTGGCCCCAGACGAGCTAGCCGCGCTGATCGAGGATGTAGACGTGTTCGCCCGCGTCTCGCCAGAGCATAAGGTGCGCATCGTAGAGGCTTTCCGGGCGCGTGACCATGTGGTGGCCATGACTGGCGACGGGATCAACGACGCGCCGGCGCTGAAGCGGGCGAGCATCGGCGTGGCAATGGGCATCACCGGCACCGATGTCTCGAAAGAGACCGCCGACATGGTGCTCACAGACGACAACTACGTGAGCATTGTGTCTGCTGTAGAGCAGGGGCGGGTGATCTATGCGAACATCCGCAAGTTCGTGTTCTTCCTGTTAAGCTGCAACCTGGCCGAGATCGCCGTCATCTTCCTGGCGACGCTGGCAGGCACGCCCACGCCACTGACGCCGATCCAATTGCTGTGGCTCAACCTGCTCACGGACGGCGCGCCGGCGCTCGCCCTGGGCATGGAGAAGGGCGACCCAGACATCATGGACAGCCCGCCGCGCCCGGCACGCGAGCCGATCATCAACCGTGACATGCGCATCGGCATTATCGTGCAGACGATCATGAAGACTACGGCGACGCTAGTCGCCTTTGCTATAGGGCATCACTTGCAGCCCGACGATGGCTGGGCGCTGGCGCGCACAATGGCGTTTGTCACACTGTCGCTGTCCGAGTTAACACGGGCTTATACGGCGCGGTCCGAACTCTATGCCCTGCGCAAGATTGGCCTCTTCACTAACCGGTTTATGCAATATGCGGTGTCGGCGTCGCTGCTGCTGCTGCTGGTCGTGCTGTATGTTCCTTTTCTGCAAGAGGTCTTCGACACGGTGACGCTCTCAGCGACGCATTGGCTGTATGCGATCCCGCTCATCCTGTTACCGTCGGTCGTCGCTGAGCTGACCAAAGTGTATCTGCGTTACCTGCACCGCGTAGAGCGGGCGCAGGCAGCGACCCTTTAGAAGCTGTTTGAGGCCCCCTCACCCCAGCGCTGCGCGCCACCCCTCTCCCTCAATGGGGCGAGGGGAAAACCCTGCTTCTCTCCCCTTCTCCCCTCAGAGGGAGAAGGGGGCGGGGGTTGAGGGGGGCTTTTCAAACGCTTAGCACTCAGGTACCCAAAACGCGAGCGTCGCGTGTGGGGAAACGCGACGCTCTAGCGGGTGGGGTGGTGGGATGTCCTTTACGGACTCTCGAAGGTAAGTATAAAAAACTCGTAACGATTTGTCAAGCCCCCCACACCCCACACCGGGGGGGTGCATAATCTTCTGTCAGTCAGTTTGCCCGCCCTGGTTTACCTCACCCCCGCTCGGCCTGCTGACGCGGACCTCGCCGCCCCCTCTCTATGCTGATGCTGGAGAGGGGCAAGCCGAGTGTGGCGAGGCTGGGGGTGAGGTCAATGCCCTTGCGTCAAGCGAGTCGCTGACAACCTTCACCCCAACACCCCCAATCCGGCCTCTGTCAGTCAGAAGGATGCAGCGCCAGGTAGTCTACCACTGTAACCACAAGCTGCGGATCAGCCCCGTCCTCGGTGTAGATGCCCGTGTATTGCAGCCACCGGCTCGCATCGCGCACAATGACCAGCCAATACTGATCGTTGTATAAGGCGCGCTCGACAGCAGTCAGGTCATGTGCCCACTGGAGGCGCTGCCCCAGCAAGTGCAGGCGCTGCGTGCTCACGCAGCACTTGCCGGAGTCCAGAATCCGGCCCCGGTTGGGACGGACGAAAAGGCCCACCCGCGAGATCTCACGCAGGGTGACAGCGGACAGGTCAAGCAGGATTACTTCGTTGGGGCGGAGCGCCAGAGGTGTGTGGATAGGCGCGGGGTCTATCCACGAGAAGTCACCCGCCTCCGCCTGGCGCACCCGGATGCGCTGCGCGAAGCCGCGCCGGCTGATCTCCAGGGCATCGGGTGCATCCAGCCACTCGTGCCTGCCGTAGTGGACAGCTACGTAATAATAGCGCGGGTCGTGGTTTGTGCGCCGGTAGCGGATGCGCCAGGAATCGGTGTGCTGTGGATCGTAGTCTAGCTCGGCTACCGAGTGACAGTGACTGCACCGCAACAGCAGGCGAGCGCCCGCTGGATCAAGGAAGCTCCGCCTTTCAGCCAGGGACGTAGTGCCTTCACGGTGACAGTAAAGGCACCCCTCAAGCGGCGGGATCAGCGGGCGAGGCTCGCCATTCACGGCAACTCCCTCACCGGTTAGCCTGGCGGCATGAGAAACCCCATGTTCTCTCGTGCTCGCGCAAGCGTTACATTGGCTACCAGGCTGGCGCGCTGTGCGCCCTGGGCCAGCAATTCGTCAATGAAGCGCTTGTCGCTGGTCAGTTCCCGGTAACGCTGCTGGATTGGCTGCAAGGCGGCGTTGACGACTTCGGCCACCTGCTTCTTGAGGTCGCCATAGCCACGCGCCTGGGCGAAATGAGTCTCAATCGCCTCGCGCGATTCGCCGGTGAAAGCCTCATAAATCTCTAGCAGGTTATTCACACCGGCCTTCTCCGGGTCGTCGCTGAAGCGGATGTCGCGGCCCGAATCCGTCACTGCGCGCATGATCTTTCTCTTGACGCGATCGGGGGGGTCAAGCAGATAGACCGCATGGTACTCGGATTCGGTCAGGCTCTTGCTCATCTTAGTCAGCGGATCGTCAAGCCCCTTAATCCGCGCGCCAGAAGGCGGAATCATCACTTCGGGAACGGTGAAAGTCTCCCCAAACAGGTTGTTGAAGCGCTGGGCGATGTCGCGCGTCAGCTCGAGGTGCTGGCGCTGATCGTCCCCCACTGGCACGGCATCGGCCTGGTAGAGCAGGATGTCCGCCGCCATCAGCACCGGATAATCCAGCAACCCCGCCGCCACCGAGTCGGCCTGCTGCCGGGCGGCCTTGTCCTTGAACTGGGTCATGCGGTTCAGCCAGCCAAGCGGGGTGACACAGTTGAGCAGCCAGGTTAGCTCGCTGTGTGCCGGAATGTGCGACTGGACGAAGACAGTCGAAATGGCGGGGTCAATCCCACAGGCCAGGTAGAGTGCAGCAACCTCGCGGGTTTTGGCGCGCAGTTCAGCCGGGTTGTAGGGCACGGTGACGGCGTGCAGGTCTACCACGCAGAAAAAACTCTCGAAGTTGTGCTGCTCGCGCGCCCATTGCTTGAGCGCGCCGACATAGTTGCCGATAGTCAGGCTGCCGGATGGCTGAACGCCAGAAAGCACACGCTTGCGCTGTTTCAAACCGGGAACACTCATCAAGAGACTGCCTTCTACGGGTGCGATGGGATTGTCATACATGCCAATGAGAGGAATTCTAGCACCGGGGCAGGGGGCAGGCAACCTTCCACAGCAAGGGTGCGTGCAAAGGTCGCCAGCGAGTCGCTCGGCGCGGAGGCATTGACCTCACCCCCGGCCTCGCTGCGCTCGGCTTGCCCCCTCTCCATGCTGGAGAGGGGGCGGCGAGGCGCGTTAGCGCCGAGCGGGGGTGAGGTAAACCGGGGTATGGCAGCCCACTTGACAGACTTTGCACACACCCCCCACAGAGAACGACGCAGCCAGCGCAGAGTGACGCTGGCTGGCTGTGAATGCCGCCGGCAGGACTCGAACCCGCGACGCCTAGTTCCGAAGACTAGCGCTCTATCCACTGAGCTACGGCGGCCTATGGCGCTGAATCATAACAACACCTGGCCGCGCACGCCAGATTGAGCGCTGAGTCGGGTGCGTGAAGGGCTGTCGGCCATTTGCCTGAGGTAGGGCGTGACCTCACCCCCTGGCCTCGCTACGCCCGGCTCTTCCCTCTCTCCGTCAACGGAGAGGGGGCGGCGAGGCGTGCCAGTGCCGAGCGGGGGTGAGGTCAAGCGAGTGCCGCAGAGCAGCATCCCTCCCTGATAGGCTTTGCTCGTCCCCGCTGAGTGAGTGTTGAGCAGAACGCGGGCGGCGCTCACCCGGAGGACCACACAGCGCCAGGGAAGGTCTCGATGCCGGCGTGGATACCAACGCGCTTGTACATGAGCACGCCGCCAAACGGCTCATCGAGAATGCCGTCGTGAATGGCCCAGGAGCGACCGGTGATCGAGCGCCAGGCGTCCGGCGAGCGGAAGGGCGTGGAGCCGTCCAGACGGGCGTGGAACACTCCGCCGGGCTTGAACTCACGGTGTATGGAGTGCATCTTCTGCAGGCCGCGCGAGTAAGCGAAGCCATATCGCTCGAAGGTGATCGCGTTGTGGTAGAACAGCGGCTCGATGAAGAACAGGGCGTGTCCCATGCGGCTGACGAATTCTTCAAAAGCGGGCAGCGCCGCGCGGAACAGGCGCAGCCCTGCTCGCACCTGGCCCGGCCCCAATCCGGCGCGCATAGCGCGCAACTCTTCGGGGATATTGCGCGTGCGGGTGCCAAGCTGCGTGTCGCGGCCTTGCTCGTCAATGTCAATGTTGAAGCGTGGCGAAGCAGGATCGTTGGCCACGACCATCATGACGATCAACTGAGCGTGGGGCGTGTCGCCCATGTGCAGGGTGATGGCTGGCTCATCCCTATCGGTTGCACTGTAGACGGAAATCTCAACGGAGCTACTACCAGCCGGACAGCGGAAGCGCACGGCGGGATGGTCGCCGGCGGCGGGATCGTAGGGGGCAATGCCCAGCCGTGCATAGACCCAGGTGGGGATCAGTGTCGCGTAGAGAGCGCACTTCTGCGCGTGCGGCAGGTCGTTGATCTCGCGGATGGTGGCGGGCAGGCGCTCTGGCCCTGGGTGCACATTCATAGTCTGGCAGCTAGTCGCGGTCGCGCAGAGACCGCTCGATCTGGCGCTGGCTGTCGCGCTTGCGCAGCGTCTCGCGCTTGTCGTACTGCCGCTTGCCGCGCGCCAGAGCGATCTCGATTTTGGCTCGCCCGCGCACCAGGTAAAGCTGCGTGGGGACAAGGGTCAGCCCCTTCTCCTGCACGCGGGCGAGAATCCGCTCGATCTCCTGGCGATGCAGCAGCAGCTTGCGCGGGCGCAGCGGATCATGCCCGTAGCGGCCCGCCTGATCGTAGGAGGCGATATGCGTGTTGATCAGCCATAGCTCGCCGTCGCGCGGCAGGATGTACCCCTCGCGCAAATTAACGTGCCCGGCGCGAATGGACTTGATCTCAGAGCCGGTGAGAACCAGCCCGGCCTCAAAAGTGTCCAACAGTTCGTAATCGTGCCGTGCCTTGCGATTGGTCGAGATAACTTTGCGATCTTCGCTCACTGTGAGTCACCTGTTATTCAAGCGCCTGAGCCTCCGGCTCAGTGATGTCTTTGCTCTGCGCCAGATACGCCAGGGCCGCCTCAACGAATGGATCACGCTCAGTGTCGGCTGCCGAGTCGTCTACAACAATGTCGGGGACAAGTCCCTGATCCTGGATGGGTGTCTCGTTGGGCGTGAACCATAGGGCGACCGTCACATGCACCTGCGAACCATCTGGCAGGTCATGGACGTGCTGTACTGACCCTTTGCCGAAGCTCGGCTGACCGATGAGCGCAGCGCGCCCTCGATCTTGCAGCGCCCCGGCCACAACCTCGGATGCGCTGGCGCTCCCGCCATCTATGAGCACGACAAGCGGGATGTCTTCGGCGATCTGGCCGGTCTGCGAGCGGTAGGTCGAACGGTGTCCCCCCCGATCTTGCTGCGTGACGATCACGCCTTCATCGAGAAACAGATCGCTCACGCTCACCGCCTGATCGAGCAGCCCTCCAGGATTACCGCGCAGGTCGAGGATCAGCCCTGTAACCCCTTGCTCGATCAGCGCCCTGATCTCCTCTTCGAGCAACTCAGTGGCCCGGTCATTGAAGGTGAACAGGCGCACGTACCCGACGCTCTCATAAGTATCGGCGATGACGGTGGGCAATTCGACGCGGGCGCGCGTGATCGCCACCGTGAAGCGTGAGCCATCCGCCGGACGATAGACGGAGAGGGTCACCTGGCTGCCGACCTCACCGCGCAGCCGCCCGACGGCAGCCTCCAGCGTCCATCCGGCGATGGATACGCCGTCCACCTCTTCGATCACGTCTTGGACCAGCAAGCCCGCCTCTTTGGCCGGGAACCCTGAGAACAGCGCCGTAATTACCAGCCGGCCCTCTGCATCCTGGCCCACATACGCGCCAATGCCACCGAATTCCCCGGCAAGGGTCTGCCGGTCGTAGGCCGCTGCCTGGGGCGGGGCAAAGAATGTATAGCGATCTCCGGCTGCGGAGAGGAGTCCCTGAGCAGCGCCATAGATCAACTCCTGATCGGGGGGCAGATCGTAATAGAACTCCTCTTCGAGGATGGCCCAGCTTTGCCAGAACAGGTCAAACTCATCGGTGTTGTGCGGGGAATCCAGCCGGCCAGCAAACCAGACCCCGCCGAGGAAAGCAACAGCGGCGATCAGCGCCCCGGCGAAAAGCATCTGCGTCCGCAGCGGCGAGGTGAGGTGTTTTGCTGGGGCAGAAGGGGAATTATCCCCTGGCTTGTGGACGAGCATGAGGTATCGTCTCCCGTCTAGATACTATGCGCCGGTTCCGCTGCTGACTGCGCCATCTAGCTGACGGTCTGGGCGCGGGATGCTGTCAGATAGCGGATGGCTTCGCCTAACTCGACATCGCGCCCATCTTCCGCCGGGATCATGGCAATGTCCGGCGCAAGGCCCTGGCCGTCCAGGGCGGCGCGCGCGGGCGTGAACCATTCGGCAGAGGTGATATGAATGGATGAGCCGTCAGCCAGGCGGAAAATGAGCTGGACTGACCCCTTGCCGTAGGTCTTCTGGCCGATGAGGATGCCCCGTCCCCGGTCGCGGATGGCGCCGGCCACCAGTTCGGCGGCGCTGGCCGTGCCGTAATCCACCAGCACCGCAAGTGGTTGGTCGAGGGCCGCGCCGCCCGGCGCGGCGAGAGTCTCCGTCTCGCCGCTGCGCGTTCGCTCGTAGAAGACCACGCCGCCGTCAAGGAACTCCGACGCTACCGCCACCGACTCTTGCAGCAGGCCGCCGGAGTTGCCGCGCAGGTCGAGGATCAGCCCTTCGACGTTCTGCGCCTCAAGATCGGCCAGAGCGGTATGTAATTCTTCCGGCGTGCGTGCCGTGAAGCGAATGATCTGCACGTAGCCCAGGCTGGGGGCCTCGCGCAGCACGCGCCAGACCACCGAGGGCACCCTCACGACCTCGAAGGCGATGAAGGTGTCACGCGCGGTCGTGGAGTCGGGCTGGCGCACAGTCACCCTCACGCCGCGCCCTTCACCGACCTCGCCGCGCAGCATCCGATCCACGACATCCAGCCGCTCTTGGGGCGGAATGGGCACGCCGTTCACTGCCAGCAACAAGTCGCCGTCAGTGATGCCAGCGCGGGCCGCCGGGCCGTCGCGGAAGGGGAAGAGCACCAGGTCGCCGCGCTCGTCGCGCTTAACCTGCACGCCGATGCCCCCATATTGACCGGCCAGCACTTCGGACTCGTTCTGGGCGACCGGCGGATCAATGAAGAAGGTGAAAGGATCATTGAGCGCGCCCAGGTAGCCGCGTATGGCCGCGTATTCCATCTCCGCATGGGGCGGAAGCTCGCGCAGGTAATTCTGCTCCAGCAAGTGTTCCACTTCTTCGAGCAGGCTGAACTGCGCGGCATCGCGTTCCTGGGCGGTTGCGGGCACGCGGTCGCGCAGCACGAACCCGGCGAAGAAGGCCATTCCCAGCAGAGCGCCAAGCAGCGCACCACGCGCCAGAGCGTC